>JBOGSE010000284.1:0-3181 GCA_050694895.1 bacterium
CGTATTCGGAGATCGCGTGCTTCTTGAACCCCGGCGTATTCGCGAGCGGAGGCGGCAGCTGTATGATGGGGGTCTTCTCGTTCAACGTGGCGCCGAGCTCGACGATGTCCACGCGCCCGGCGGCCAATCCTTCCAGCAAACTTGCAAGCACCCGAGCGCCGGCCTGCGCCTCTCCGGCTCTCGGGTGGATGACGGTATCCACCCTATCTCCCTCCTAGTGTGCGGCCCCTGTAAGTCCCCTGATACCCGAGACAGCCCCCAAACACTATCGTCCGAAAGGCCGAATTAGCCTGTCCCCCAGGATGATACCTGCCTGCACGTTGCCGAAATCTTCCCTGCGGGCAACAGCATCCCTGACCCGATATTGGCGGATTTGGCGACCGGCCCTCCCGGAGGCCTAGAGGGTCACCCTCCGGACGACCGAAATCCGCCGGTTGACCCGTGGCCCGTAATGCCCCGCGATGCTATAATGCCGCCTTACCAATGGATCTGCGCGACGCGATCCGCAAAGTCATAGACCGGCAGAGCCTGACCGAGGTTGAGGCCCGCGGGGCGCTCGGCGTCATCATGGATGGTCAGGCTACCCCGGCGCAGATCGCCGCGTTCTTCACGGCGCTGCATATGAAGGGCGAGACGGTGGAAGAGGTGGCGGCGTTCGTGCGCGAGACCCGAGCGCGGGCGCAGCGGATCTCGCCGCGCGTGGACAACCTGGTCGACGTGTGCGGCACCGGCGGCGATTTGTTCGCGACGTTCAACATCTCCAGCACCGTGGCCTTTGTCGTGGCCGGGGCGGGAGCCAGCGTGGCCAAGCACGGCGGACGTACCTACCGCCACAGGTGTGGGAGCGCCGACGTGGTCGAAGCCATGGGCGTGAACATCGAGGCGGCCCCAAGCGTCGTCCAACGGTGCATCGAGGAAATCGGCATCGGATTCCTTTTCGCACCCCTGTACCATCCCGCGGTCAAGCACGCGGTGGCTCCCCGCCGGGAGATCGGCTTTCCCACTGTGCTCAACATCGTGAGCCCTCTTGCCAACCCCGCGGGCGCCGTCAACCTGCTCGTCGGCACGTACCGACCCGACCTCACCGAGCTCGTCGCGGAGGTCCTGATTGAACTCGGGGCGCGCCGCGCGCTGGTGGTCCACGGACAGGGCATGGATGAACTCTCCACCTTCGGGACGTCCAGGATCACCGAAGTGCGCGACGGGACCGTGCGCACGTACACGTTCGATCCCGCGAGTCTCGGGCTGCGTCCGCCGGCGCTGGAGGCGCTCGCCGGAGGCACGCCGGAAGAGAACGCGCAGATCGCCACTTCAGTGCTGCGGGGAGAGCAGGGACCGAGACGAGATATCGTACTTCTGAACGCCGCGGCAGGCATGGTAGTGGCCGGTTTGGCGGACGACATCAGGGAAGGGTTCGCGATCGCGGCCGGGGCGCTGGACTCGGGCGCAGCGTTCCACAAGCTCGAGCGGCTCCGCGCGATGACGCGGGAAGCCGTACGTCCCCTGCAATGAGCGGTGACATCTCGCGGCTGGTGTCGATCGCCGCACACACGCGGCAGCAGGTCGCCGCGGCGGCGGAGAAGATCCCCCTGGACGAGATCCGCAGACGGGCGCGGCTCGAGCCTCCTGCGAGGGACTTCCTGGGCGCCCTGCGTACCCCCGGGGTGGCGCTTATCGCCGAGATCAAGCGTGCCTCCCCGGCGGCCGGCACGATCAGCGACACATTGGACCCCGCCGACCTTGCCCGCCGATATGTCGCCGGAGGCGCCCGGGCGCTGTCGGTCTGGACGGAAGCGCGATACTTTCACGGCTATCCTGCAATGGTGCGCGAGATGCGCGCGGCCGCGGCCGTGCCGGTGCTGCGCAAGGATTTCATCCTCGAGCCGTACCAGATGTACGAGTCGCGGTCGGTGGGGGCCGACGCGGTGCTGCTCATCGCCGCGCTGCTGGATACTCTGGCACTGGGCGCGCTCATTCGGCTTGCCGATGATCTGGGCATGGCGGCCGCTGTCGATGTCCACAGAGATGTGGATGTCGATACCGCGGTTGCCGCGGGCGCGAAGGCCATTTTCATTCACAACCGCGATGTCGGGACCTTTGACGTCGATCTGGAAAAGACGGTGCGCATGCGGAAGCGCATTCCGGCGGGAGTCGTCGTGGTGAGCGAGAGCGGGATCTCCACGCCCGAGCATGTCGCGCTGCTGCGCGACCACGTGGACGCCGTGCTCGTCGGCATGGGGTTGATGGCCAGCACCGACCCGCAGGCGACGATGCGGGCGCTCATCGCGGCCGGGCGGCGCGTGAAGGCGTGAGCGGTGACGCTGCGCCTGTGAAGCGCGTTCGCGTCAAGATCGACGGCATCAGGACGCCGGCGGATGTGGAAACGGCCGCGGCAGCGGGCGCCGACGCCATCGGGATGATATTTGCCGAGGCGCGGCGTCAGGTCACGTTTGACCAGGCGCGCGAGATCGTTGCCGCTGTGCCGCCGTTTGTGTCCACGGTCGGTGTCTTCGTAAATGCTCCCGTCGACGAAGTGGAACGCCTGGCGTCCGACTTACGCCTGAGCGCTGTGCAGCTGCACGGCGACGAATCCCCCGAAGAATGCGTGACGCTCCAGCGGCGTGGGATTCAGGTCATCAAGGCCTTGCCCGGCGGTGACCGGATTGCCCGCGAAATGCTCGCCCGCTACCCGATGGCCGCGGCGTTGCTTCTCGACACGCGGGTCGAAGGGCTGGCCGGCGGGACAGGCCGCACGTTTCCGTGGCAGGCGGCCGCGGGTCTGTCGAGCGAATTTCGGATCATCGTCGCCGGTGGGCTTACCCCCGAGAACGTCACACAGGCGCTCGAGGTCCTGGATCCCTACGGCGTGGATGTGACGAGCGGTGTTGAGACAGATGGTCGCAAGGATCCCAACAAAGTGCGGGCCTTCGTCGCGCGCGTGCGGGAGTGGGAGCGCCGCGCCTAGGCCGGCAACGTCATCGGGCAGCGTGCTCGGACGGCGGCAGTGAGTCGATGGCCCGGATCACGGCTTCCGTTTGCATGAAATCAGAAAGTACCACCGTCGCGCCAGCCGCACGCAGCGATTCAACGTCAAATGGCCCCGTCGCCACGGCCAGACTGTGCACCCGGTTGGCCTGCGCCGAGGCGATGTCGTAGGGCGTGTCGCCGACGACGACCACGC
>JBOGSE010000285.1:0-1818 GCA_050694895.1 bacterium
GTGGTGGTTCGTAATGCTGAATCGGGAGGATATCGCCCATGGCAGTTCTTGAACAGGTGACAGCGCCCTTTGTGCTCCCGCGTTTGTCAGATGATGTGCTGCTGGCGAAGTTCTTTCGGGCGTTGGGGGACCCAACTCGGCTGCGGATTCTGGAAGCCGTCATGGATGACGAGAAGAACGTCACGGCGCTTGTCGAGTTGACCGGTGCCCCGGGCGCGTGTCGAGCCATCTGGCCTGCCTTCGGTGGTGCGGGTTTGTGGCCACGCGGCAGGAGGGGCGGCAGGTCTTCTACCGCGTGGCTGGCCGCCGGGTGGGGAAGCTCATGACCCTGGCTAAGGGGCTCGTGGAGGACAACTGCGAGCGGATCAGGAGCTGCACAATCATCGATCGTAGTCGCGGGACAAGGAAGTAGGAGGCGGAGGCGGTAGCGATGGATCATGTTGACCTGATCATTGTCGGCGCCGGCGCGGGCGCATTCTCAGCAGCGACGCGGGCGTCTGAACTCGGTGCCTCAGCGGTGATGGTCAACGCGGGCCTCCCGCTCGGCGGCACCTGCGTCAACGTCGGGTGCGTGCCGAGCAAGCACCTCCTCACGGTAGGCGACGAGTATTACTATCCGCAGTTCCCGCGGTTTGAGGCGCTTGCAAATGGGCACCGGCCGCAGGTCGACTTTCCGGCTGCCATCGCCGAGAAAGACCGACTGGTCGCGGCCCTGCGCCAAAGCAACTACGCGAATGTTCTCGAGGGGCTGACGGGTGTCCGATACGTTGAGGGCAGCGCCCGCCTGCGGTCGGCTACGGAGGTCGAAGTCAACGGCGAGGCCCTGCAGAGCAACCGCATTGTGCTGGCGACCGGCTCCCGGACGAAGCGTCTACCGATCCCCGGGCTGGATGATGTTACCTGGCTTGACAATCAGTCGGCGCTGGCGCTGAACGAACTCCCCCCGTCACTGATCGTGATCGGCGGGGGTCCGCTCGGCCTTGAGTTTGCCCAGCTGTTCGCCCACTTCGGCGCCGAGGTCACGGTGCTGGAACTGATGCCGCAGATCTTGCCCCGCGAGGAACCCGAGGTCGCGGCAGAGTTGCAGCGATCGTTGGAGCAGGAAGGTATTGCGATTCACCCGTCTGCGGTGATCGAGCAAGTTCACCAGTCGGCCGACGGAACGAAGATCGCCGAGGTCAGGCTGGAGCGGGGACGCCGCACGTTCCGGGCGACCCACCTCTTGCTGGCCGCGGGGGTGGCGCCCAACACCGAGGGGCTGGATCTTGGCGCGGCGGGCGTGGAAGTCATCCGCGGCGGGTTCATCAAGGTGACCGATTGGATGCAGACGACGGCGCCGACAATCTATGCTGCGGGCGACGTCGTGGGGAGGATGCAGCTCGAAACCGTGGCCGCCAAAGAAGGCTATCTTGCCGCCGAGAACGCGCTCACCGGATCGCAGAAGACCATCAACTACGACCACGTCCCCCACGCCGTGTTTACCAATCCCCAGGTCGCCAGCATCGGCCTGACCGAGGAGCAGGAGATGGAGCGCTTCAATGCCTGCGCCTGCCGCACGGTGCGCATCGAACAGGTGGCGAAGGCCAAGGCAATCAAGGAAACGCGTGGGCTGATCAAGATGGTCATCCACCCCGAGACCGCGCAGGTGCTCGGGGTGCACATCGTCGCGCCGTTGGCGGCCGACCTTATCCACGAAGCGACCCTGGCCGTGAAGTTTGGATTGACGGTCGACGATCTCATCGATACCGTGCACGTCTTTCCCACGCTGAGCGAAGGCATCAAACTGGCGGCACAGGCGTTCCGCCGGGACATTTCGCG
>JBOGSE010000286.1:0-9311 GCA_050694895.1 bacterium
GGACTGGACTGCCGTCGAACGGTACACGGTGACCTAGGAATGCAGTTGGGGGCTGGTCGATGAGCGGTTCGCGCGCGGTGGCCATGGTGACGGGCGGCGGGGGCGGCATCGGCGGTGCCGTGGCTGCCCGCTTCGCATCAGACGGCCTTGCTGTCGCCGTCGCGGATCTAAATCCGGACGCCGCCCAGCGGACGGCGGACGCGATTGCCGATCGTGGCGGAGTGGCCCGGACTTATCACCTCGATGTGACAGAACCGCTCCAGGTTGAATCCACGCTGCAGCAAATCCTCGCCGATCTCAGCCGCGTGGACGTGCTGATCAACGCCGCCGGCATCCAGTTCAACTGCGCGGCGGTGGACCTGCGGCCCGAAGACTACCTGCGCGTGCTGGGTGTGAACCTGCACGGGACCGTGTATGCCTGTCAGGCTGTCGGCCGGCAGATGATCCGCCAGGGTGGAGGGGTGATCATCAACATCTCGTCGCTGGCCTCCCGGTTTGGCTGGCCCCGGCGGATGCCCTACGCGGTTTCAAAGGCGGGCGTGGCCGCCCTGACGCGATCGCTGGCGGTCGAGTGGGCGCCGTACAACATCCGGGTGGTCGCTATCGCACCAGGCTACGTGTCCACCCCGTTGGTACGAGAGGCGTTCGAGAAGGGACACATTCAGCAAGGCGAAGTATTGCAGGAGATCCCGCAGCGCCGTCTGGCAGAGCCGGAGGAGGTCGCCACCCTGGCCGCGTTCCTCGCATCCCCGGGGGCGGCCTACATCACCGGCCAGGAGCTGGTCGTCGACGGGGGATTCTCCGTCTACAAGCTCTGAGCGCGGCAGGTGCGGAGGAGGGCGCGCGGTGGACAGGCACTTCCGTCTCGATGGTCAGCGCGCGGTGATTAGCGGTGCGAGCCGTGGGATTGGCGCCGCCATCGCCGTCGAGCTCGCGAGCGCCGGGGCAGACGTGATCTCCGTGCATCGCACGAAGGAGGAGCCACCCGTCGCCACCGCCGTCCGCGACTTCGGTCACCGCTACGATGTGATCCATTATGACCTTGCCGCGGTCGACGGCATCCCTGCGCTCGTGAATGAGATCCTCACCCGTTTCGGCCAGGTGGACATCCTGGTCCACAACGCGGGGATCCAGCGCCGCCGCCCCTTCACCGAGTTCGCTGTTGAGGACTGGGACGCGGTCATGAACGTGCACCTGAAGGCCGCGTTTTTGCTGGCTCAAGGCCTGGGTCGCCCGATGCTGGAACGGGGACGCGGAAAGATCATCTTCACCTCATCCCTGCTCGCATACCAGGGCGGGCTGATGATCCCTGCGTATGCGAGCGCGAAAGCCGGCCTTGCCAATTTGGCGCGCGCCCTGGCCAACGAGTGTGCCGCCCGCGGGGTGAATGTGAATACCGTCGCCCCAGGCTACATCGACGGCACGGAGCTTGCTGTGCCGTTGAAGGCCGACCCGGTGCGGTACCGGCAGATCACCGAGCGGATCCCCGCGGGTCGATGGGGCACCCCAGATGAGGTCGCGCCGGCCGTGCGCTTCCTCGCATCGGATGCGGCCCGCTACATACACGGCCACACCCTGGTTGTCGATGGAGGCTGGATGGGACGATGAGCGGCATATTCTCGGCGGGGACCGGACGGGTGACGATCACGCCGCCTCTGACGGTGCCTCACGCCGGCTGGGGCGCGCAGACGCATGTCTTCGCCGAAGGCGTCGAGACCGATCTGTGGGCCACGGTGCTCGTCGTCGACGACGGCGACGTGCGCGCAGGACTTGTTGACGTCGATCTGGTGATCCTGACCCCGCCGGAGGCTGACGCCATCCGTACTGCGGTCGCGGAGGTGCTGGAGGTGGCGCCCGAGGCGGTCCGGGTGTCGCTCACGCACAACCACGCCGGGCCGCCGCCCAGCAACTGGGACTGGGCGGATCAGGGTAAAGAGGACCTCGCAAGTTACTACGCATCGCTGCCGGAGTTAGCCGCGCTGGCCGCGCGCGCGGCGCTGGCCGACCTGCGGCCCGCACGGATCGGAGTGGGAACCGGCGAAAGTCGCGTGGCCAAAAACCGCCGCGAAAACGCTCCGGACGGCCGGATCGCCACCGGCGTCAACCCGACCGGCCTCATCGACCCACACGTGTTCGTGCTGCGCATTGATGGAGACGACGGTACCCCGTCTGCGGCAATCGTCGGCTACACGATGCACCCGACCACCATGGGGCCGACCAACCGGCAGTTCAGCGCCGACTGGCCCGGCCATCTCAAACGCACCGTGGAGCAGCTGACCGACGCCACCTGCATCTTCGTCCAGGGCGCGACCGGCAATGTGGGACCTGGGCCCGAGGGGTTCACCGATGATCCGCGCGTCATCCGCAAACTCGGTGCCCTGGTCGGTTGCGAGGCGGTGCGGGTGTACCTGGACATGCACCTGCCTCCCGTCGAGTTCCGGCACGAGCGGATCTGGGAGTCCGGCGCGCCGCTGGGGAAGTGGGCGGCGGTGCCCCTGGCGGAATCGGCCCCGGTCGTTCGGGCGCAGGCCAAAACACTGAACTTGCCCCTGCAGCCACAACCGCCGGTTGCCGACGCCGAGGCCGCCCTGGAGCAGCAACGCGAGCGTCTGCAGGATGCGATCAAGCGTGGCGCCCCGCCCGCCGAAGTGGAGGAGACTACGTTCAGGACGAAACGGGCGAATATGGCCCTCACGCGCGCACGAACATTCGGAGGGCGGCGCGACTTCCCGGTGGAGCTGCATCTGTTGCAGATCGGTCCGGCGGTGCTGACCGCCATTCCGTGCGAACCCTTTGCAGAGATCGCGCTGGCGATCAAGTCACGATCGCCGTTTCCCCACACGTGGTTCGGCGGATACTCCGGCGCCTGGGCAGGGTATCTTCCCGTGCCGGAAGAGTACCCGCGCAAGGGATATGAAATCGACACGACACCCTACGCTCCTGAGGCGGCGGGGCTCGTCGTCGAAGGCACACTCGCCGCCCTCCACGAGCTGCACCGGCAGTGGGTGTCCCGGGGAGGTGAGCGCAGTGGCGGGGCGTGACGAGGTGTCCGGGGCCTTCTCTACACCCATGGACAATCCCCTGGTGCCGCGATTCCCCATCACGTTTCGAAATGTCGAGATCATCACCGTGATCTACAGGACGCGCCCCGAGGCGATCCGCGCCATCCTGCCCGTGCCGCTGGAGCCGGTCAGCGATTACGCGATCGTGCACATCTACCGGATGAACGACGCCGAATGGTTTGGGCGCTACCACGAGTCGGCCGTGCAGGTCGAATGCCGGCTCCCCGCCGCAGTCTCGCTGACGCGTCGAGAAGAGCGCGGTGCCTATTCTCCATACCTGTACCTCGAAGGCGACGGTCCGGTGTCGACCGGTCGTGAGGTGTACGGACAGCCAAAGAAGGCCGGCGAGCCCAGCATCGAGGTCCACGGCGATCTGTTCGTGGGCCGCGTGCGGCGCAACACCATCGAGATCATCACCGCAACTCTTCCGTACAAACAGCAGCGTGCGCGAACCGAAGATCTCGAAGGCGTCGCGGCCTTTGCGACCAACGTCAACGTGAAGATCATCCCGCACGTCGATGGGACAGCAGCAATCAAGCAGATCACCGCTCGGACGTTCGAGAACGTGGTCGTCCACGAGGTCTGGACCGGAGCCGCCACTCTCGAGCTTCGTCCGAACGCCCAGGCTCCGGTCTACCGCCTTCCGGTGGTGGATGTGGTCACCGGATTCTACTGGCTGGCCGACTTCACGCTGCCCCTGGGGCAGGTCTGGTACGACTACCTGAAGTAGCGACCAGCCGAGCCGGGCTGAGATTCCAATGATTCCTACCCGTTACATCGCCAGGCGGCTGCTCCAATTGTTCCCGGTGTTGTTCATCGTGGGAACCGTCGTCTTCTTCACCTTTCGAATCGTGCCCGGCGATCCCGCGCAACTCGCCCTTGGTGTCGATGCGACGCCAGAAGCCCTGGCGGCGCTGCGGCACGAGTGGGGGCTCGACCGCCCGCTGCTCACGCAGTACCTCATCTGGATGGGCGGAGTGCTGCAGGGAGATCTGGGCATCTCGCGGCTCGAAGGTCATCGCCGGGTCGTGGACATCCTCAAACCAAAGATTCCCGCGACCCTTGAGCTGGTGGTAGCGGGTGTAGCCTTCGCGCTCACGCTGGCCGTGCCGCTGGGCATCGCCGCGGCCGTGCGCGCCGGGAGTCGCATCGATCAACTGGCGCGGGTGATCGCCATGCTCGGGTTCAGCACGCCGAGCTACTGGCTCGCGATCTTGTTGATGCTGCTGTTCTCACTTCGCCTCCGGTGGCTGCCTGCCGGCGGGTACGTGTCTTTCGGGAACGATGCCGCCCAGCACCTCCGCTTCCTCGTGCTGCCCGTCGTCACGATAGGCTTTATACAGGCGGCAAGCCTGGTGCGCTTTCTGCGGTCGGGGATGCTGGAAGTGCTCAACCTCGACTACATCCGCACGGCGCGGGCCAAAGGGTTGTCCGAAAACGGAGTCGTCTACAGACACGCGTTGAAGAATTCGCTGATCTCGCTCATCACGGTGCTCGGCACCAACGTCGGCGCGCTGATCGGCGGGCTCGTGGTCACCGAGCAGATCTTCGCGTGGCCGGGACTGGGCTGGCAGATGGTGACGTCGATCTCGTTCCGCGACTACCAGGTGGTGCAGGGAGCGGTGCTCTACATCGCGCTGATGTTCGTCACGATCAACCTGCTGGTCGATATCTCCTATGTGCTCCTCGATCCTCGGGTCCACTACGAGTGACGATGTGAAAAATAGGGTCGTAGCATCCAACAGCCTGCGCCGGCTCCGCCGGTTTCTGCGCGATCAGGCAACCGTGCTCGGCGTCAGCCTGTTCGCGGCCCTGCTCATTCTCACTGCCCTGGCGCCGGTCATTGCGCCCTATCCGTACGATCGTCTTGCCGGCCCGGCCCTCAGTCCGCCCGGAGGGGGGTTCCTGCTCGGCACCGACGAGATCGGACGTGACCTGTTCAGCCGCATTCTCTATGCGGGACGCATCTCGCTGGGAGTCGGCCTGGGTGCGACGTCTGTCGCGGTAGCGGTGGGCCTCCCGCTGGGGCTGGTGAGCGGTTACTTCGGTGGCAGGCTCGACAGCATCATCATGCGCGCCATGGACGGCCTGTTGGCCTTTCCCGCCCTGCTGCTGGCGCTCGCGGCGGTCTCGGTGCTGGGGCCGAGCATCCGGAACATCATCCTCGCCATCGGCGTGGTCTCGGTGCCGATCTTCGCACGCCTGGTACGGGCGAGCGTGTTGGTCTTTAAGCAGCGTGACTTCGTCGAGGCATCGCGCGCGATGGGAGCCAGCGACACGCGCATCCTGGCCGTAACGATCTTGCCCAACTGTTTGCCGCCGCTCACGGTTCAGTTTACGCTGACCTTCGCGACCGCGGTGCTCACCGAGGCGGGTTTGAGCTTCCTTGGGCTCGGCGTGCGGCCGCCGACGCCATCGTGGGGGATGATGCTCAACACGGGCCGCAATGTCATGGCCCTGGCCCCGCTCTACCCGGTGGTCGCCGGCGCCGCGGTCTTCATCACCGTCTTGAGTCTGAACCTGATCGGCGACGGATTGCGGGACGCCCTCGACCCGCACCAGTTCACGCGAGCCTGAACTACTTATCCAGCCAGACGTCGGTGAAGAAGAACCGCTGCTGCGGGTGAATGACGAAGCCCTTCACGTATTTGTAGGCGGCATGCAGGGGAATGTGCCTCGCCCCGCCGATAATGATGGCCGGCTGATCTTCACTGGCGATCTTCTGCAATTCTTGAATGGCAGCTTTGTACTTTGCAGGGTCCGGGATCGAGCGTGCCGCCTGCAGCTTCTCGTAGAAGGCAGGATTCACGCGGTTGTACTGCAGCGCCTGGCCGTTGAGCTTTCCGTACGGGTGGTTGAGCTGATCGTATTCGTTAGGCTTCGGCACGATGCTGGTGAGACCGCCCTGAAACCGGAATGGCGGAGTCAGCACCTGGGCGACATATTGCCCGATTTCGACCGGCCGGATGTTCACGCGGAAGCCGACCTCCTTCAGCGACTGTTCGACCGTCTGCGCGATGATATCCTCGGCAAACCCCGTCGCATGGTACATCAGGTCGAACTCGGGGTTCGGATTTCCGGTTTCGGCGAGTAATTGCCTGGCCTTGGCCACATTTCGCCGGGAGTAGTCGGTCTGGTCGTTTGCGAAGAACGGGGTGCCTTTGGGAATCGACCAGGCGCGTGGATCGAGAAGGCCGAACAGGAGTGTCTTGATCTTGTTTCGGTCGATCGCAAAGCTGGCCGCCTGACGCACCCGCTTATCGTTGAACGGCGGTGTGACATTGCTCAGACAGAAGTAAATTAACCCCGCCACACTGGTGCCGCGGAGCTCGTAGACGTCAAGGTTCCGGTTGAGCTTGAACTGCGCCACGCTGGCGATGGGAAGTGCGTCGGCGAAGTCGATCTGACCGTTGAACAGCTGCAGCTGCCGGACCGTGCCGTCGGGGATGATCCGGAAGATCAGCTTGTCGAGGTATGGCTTGCCCTGAAAGTGGTAGTCGGCGTTCCGTTCAAACTCGAAGCCCTGCGCGCGGTCCCAGCGGACGAGCTTGAACGGCCCGGTGCCGTTGGGCCGGGTGGCGAGCTCGGTATCCGGCGTCACTCTCTTGGCCAGCCAGACATCGACCAGCGTGTCGGGGAAGATGCTATCCGGCGTCTTCATGGTGACCCGGATCGTACGTGGGTCGACGACCTCGACGCGATCCACAAACGTAAGCAGCGCGGCCGTACGGGCGGACGGCGGTTCCGCCGCCTTTTCCAGCGACCACTTCGCATCTTCCGCGGTGGCCGGTGAGCCATCGTGGAATTTTAGATTCGCGTGAAGACGCAGCGTGTAGGTTAAGCCGTCGCGAGAGACCTGCCACGATTCGAGCGCTCCGGTGTTGGCCAGCTGGAGCGTTTGCAGGTTGTAGTTGATGAACGTCTCATGGGTCATGTGGAGGACGTTGCGCTCGACGTTAAACCTAAACACGAACGGGTTGAGGGTGGCGGCGTCGGCGTTGATCCCGACGGTCAGCGTGCCGCCCCGCTTCGGTTGCGCGGGCCCGGATCGTGACGGCACCGCGGGCGCGAGCGCCAGGCCTACCAGCAACGCCATTGCCCAGAGCATTCGGCGGGTTCGCAACATGGCTCTCACTCCTCCAAGGTCTTTGTGGCTTCGACGGGGTGCCGACCCATCCTGCCGTCAGGCTCTGGTTAGCTCTTGCTGCAGGTCCCGAGCAGTTGGACCAGGCGATCGATGGCCACCTGAGCCGCCTGGGGAGCGTACGGTGAATTGTCTACTTCCATGGGCGGTGGTTCGTACCCAAACACCTCTGCCGTCGGAATATACATCATGTCTCCACCGACGTAGCCTGCGAAGAATGTCTTTCTGGGGAAGGGCGATCGGCGTTTGACAGCAGCTCCGATTTCGCTATAGGGCTCGCCTGAAATCGCCGCGATGGCGGCGTCTCCCAGACGGACGGCATGTATCTCGACGGCTAACGACTTCTTGCCCCTGTAGCGCGCCAGACGATCAGATCTGAGCTGAAGCCGTGTTACCCGCTGAAGAGCCGCCGCGATGGCGCCAGGCTCGGCGCGCTGATTAATCAACTCGCTGAGCGTCGTCTTCCACTCCGTCAGCTGCTCTGGCGCTCGTTCATAGACCTCCGCCATTGGAGACCGGGTGGGAAGGTCCGCGAACCCGTTGACAATGCCCAGGCGCGGGGCCGGGGTGTCCGTCGGCACCTCCTCGTACTCGGCCAGCGCCGCCCCCGACTCAATGACGTTTCGCAGACGCTTCCGGACAGGGCGGGTGTCCAGCCCCATGTGCACACGTGCGGCTTCCAGACCAAGCCGCGTACCCAATCGCCTTGCCACGGCCGCGTCGGCGACAAAGGTCTCAACCGGACCGACGTTGCCTGCCGCTCCCTGGAGAAAGAAGCACGTCGCGCCGGTGACCTGCTCAACGATCTGTCGAGTACTTCCTGGATAGTCGGGACTGATCAGTTTGTTCCCCGGCCCGAGCACGGTGGGATGACACGCGTAGTTGACGATGCACGCCAACGGCTCGCCGGTGAGGGTGTCGATGCGTATGACTCCAACTTCAGGGTCGCTAAAACCACTCGGGTTGCACCCTGCGACGAAACGGCCATCCGGAAGACGCAAATCACGGTTCACCCCGATGTCGGAATACCCAAAGCCGGCAGCAACTCGAACAGGGTGCGCTGACTTCGCCGCCTCGACCGCTGCACCGGCAATAAGGTGAGGGAGTGACTCGATGTAGCTGCACACGCGATCCTCCCCGTCGCCACGAAAGCAGTCAATGGTCAGCGGCCCCGCGTGGCTGTGGGTACAGAAGGGGAGCACGTTTTCCTGAGGGACGTCGGCTGCCTCACCCACCATTGTGCGAATAACCGTGGCCTGTGCGTCTTGAAGAAAACAGAGATCCAGATCGATCAACGCGACGCGGAGTTCCCCATCAGCCAAGAAGAGCACCGTGGCGAGCAAATCCATGTCCAACCCCTCGGCGCGCACATGTCGTTGTGCCACCCACATGCCATTCGGAATGTCCAGGGGCGGATTGATGCACGCTCGCCCAACGCCTACCTCGAGAGCCATCGCTTCTCCATTGTAGCCGGGCAGGACTCAATCGGCTGCGCGCGAAGCACGCGCACGACTCGCCTCCGGCTCTCCCTGTGTCCGAAGGAGTGACCGATATGATTCTGCAGGTGACCCCGCCCGCGCGCCTCGATTGGGAGTCGCCGGGCAAGCGACTGTATCACGTGCCCTTCACGCTGGACGGCACATGGGGGCGCGTCCGTATTCCGCTGTGCGTGATCTGCGGCGCCAGACCGGGCAAGACGGTCGTCGCCATCGGCGGCACGCACGGCAACGAGTACGAGGGCCCCGTGGGCCTCAAGCACCTTGTGGAGGATCTGGAGGCGCAGGCACTCATCGCCGGCCGCCTGATTGTCATCCCGGTCCTCAACGTTCCCGCCTTCCAGGCCGCGCGCCGGGAGTCGCCGTTGGATAGCGGCAACATGAACCGCGCGTTTCCCGGACGAGCCGACGGCACGATCACCAGCCGTCTCGCGCGGTTTGTCAGCGACGAAGTGCTGCCACGCGCCGACATCGTCATCGATATCCACGCCGCCGGTGACACGTACGAGATCGCACGATGTGCGTCGTTCCATCTCGTGGAGAATGCGGCGCAGCTCGCCGCGACAAAGGAGACGGCGTTCCTGTTCGGCATGCCGTGGATCTGGATCT
>JBOGSE010000287.1:0-4787 GCA_050694895.1 bacterium
TGCGCACACCGATGTACGGCATCAGGACGCCCAGCGTCACGAGCAGGACCAGGCCGCGGTACCAGTCCGGCACCTTCACGTAGTACAGGAGCAAAACCGACGCCATGAACAGCAGGAAGGCAGGGAGCGACCTCGGCTGAATCAGGACAAGATAGGTCGTGACCGCCAGATACGCGGCGACCAGCGGGATGCTAAGCCTTCTCACGCACAACCTCTCCGAGCAGTCCGCGCGGTCGAAACATGAGGATCAGGATCAGGACGCCGAAGGCAAAGATGTCTTTGTATTCCGCACCGAAGGCCCCCCCGGTCAGCAGCGACATGTAGGAGGCGGCGAACGTCTCCAGCATCCCCAGCACAAGCCCGCCGAGCATCGCGCCCGGGATATTGCCGATGCCGCCCAGCACCGCCGCCGTGAACGCCTTGATGCCGGGGATGAATCCGGTGTAGGGGTTGATCGTGCCGAACTGCACGCCGAAGAGCGCCCCGGCCGCCCCGCCCATCGCTCCACCGATCAAGAACGTGAGCGAGATCATGCGGTTCACGTTGATGCCCATCAGCCCCGCGGTCGGCTGGTCCTCTGCGACGGCGCGGATCGCCTTGCCGAGCTTCGTCCGGTTCACGAACAGCGTGAGGGCGACCAGCATGAGCACCGCCGCCACCATCACCAGGATCGACTTCACCGAGATGTCGATCTCACCGACCAGCGTCAGTCGGACGTCAAAGAGGTCAATGGTGGGATACGTGAGAAAGAACGCGTTGCGGTGCAGGCTCTCCGTGAGGCGAATCGCGTCCTGCAGGAAGAACGACACGCCGATCGCCGAGATGAGGGGCACCAGCCGGGGCGCCCCGCGAAGGGGGCGGTAGGCGATGCGCTCGACCGCCACAGCGAGCACTCCGCTGACGGCCATGGCCGCGAGCACGATCACAACCAGCAGGATGAGCGGGTGGACTGCGGTCAGCGCGTTGTTGGACTGGAGCACGAGTAGGATCTCGGCGCCCACGAAAGCGCCCACGACGAAAATCTCGCTGTGGGCGAAGTTGATCATCTGCAGGACGCCGTACACCATCGTGTATCCCAGGGCGATCAGCGCGTAGACGAAGCCGAGCACGATGCCGTCAACGACGACCGTTGGGAAGATGCCGATGAGGATATCCCATTCCATGGGGCGACTATTCACCGCACCGCCATCCCGGCCCTTCGTATGCGGCCAGAGGGGCGTCCTGACAGCAGTCGGGCGAGCGTGGGAAGGGCCGGCATTGCCGGCCCTTCCCACGAGTACGTAGATCCCGCGTGGCTACTGCTTTATATCTTAGCTTCCGGCGGGGCAATGTTCAGCGTCTTGATGAGCTTGTTGTCGCCCCACTTCGCCGGGTCGGCCGAGAGGATACGGATGACGAAGTACGTCGCCGGAACAGGGTCGCCCTTGGAGTCAAAGGTGAAGCTGCCGGTCAACCCTGCAAACCCCTTGGTCTTGGCGACTTCCGCGGTAACCTGCTCGCGGGTCGGCTTCTTCCCACCGGCGGCCTTGATGGCGCGTTCGAGGGCCTTCAGGCCGATGGCCGTGGCGTCGTACGCCTGGGCCGCGAACGGCTCGGGATCCTTGCCGAACTTCGCCTTGTAGTCCCTGGCGAACTTGGCCGCCTTCGGATAGACCGACACCGGACCCGCGACCGTCGTGTAGTGCATGCCGACGATGGCCTGGCCTGCGATCTTCGGCAGGTCCGTGGAGTCCATTCCATCGGGGCCCAGGAACTTCGACTTCAGGCCCTTGGCGCGCGCCTGCTTGAAGAAGACACCGGCCTGGTCGTAGATGCCGCCGAAATAGACCAGATCGGGGTTACGGGCCTTGATTGGCGTGACGATGGGATCGAAGTTCGCCTTCTCCTCTGAGCCCTCGAAACCGGCGACGGTCATCTTCACCTTGGGGGCGTGCTGCCTGAAGAACTCGGCGACGCCCTGGCCGTACGCCGTCTTGTCGTGGAGGATATAGACGGTTTTGACCTTCATGTCCTTGGCGGCGAACTCCGCGCCCACGACGCCCTGGACGTCGTCGCGGCCCACGACGCGGAAGACATTCTTCAGCCTGCGGTCCGTGACGACCGGGTTCGTGTTCGCGGGGGAGATCATCGCCAGGCTGCTGTCTTTGTAGACCTCGGACGATGGAATCGCGACGCCCGAGTTCAGATGCCCGACCACGAACAGGATATCCGGATCAGTGACCAGGTTCTTCGCGTTGGCCACACCGACGTCCGGCTTGGCCTGGTCGTCGAACGGCACGACTTCAAGGTCGAACCCGAGCTTCTTGACCGGGCCGGCGAGCTGATCGACGGCCATCTGGGTGCCGTTCTTGAGCCCCTCCCCCAGGACGGCCTGCCCCCCGGACAGCGGGCCCTGGGTGGCAACCTTGATCTTCTGCATCGCTGCCGCCCGGACCGGCATCTGTGCCGGGAGTAGCAGCGCCGCGATCGCCACAAAAGCAATCGCGACCATCAGCATACTGAATCGCTTCATACGCATCTCTCCTCCAAGGAGTGGACGTGAGTAGGTGATTGATGCCACCGTTCGCCTAGATGGTCTGGACTTCCTGCTGGTCCCCAACAATCTGTCCAGGGCGCTGTGGCCGCGCCCGCTAGAGCCTCACGCCCAATGCGGCAGCGACAGCGGGTCTGGTCAGACGCTCGAACATCTGCGCCATTTGCTCCGCAGCGTACGGAAGGTCGTTGTCGAGCCACCATGTGAGCAAGGCCAGGAGCGTGCTCACCGCATAATGAGCGGTGACCTCGACCGGCACCACCGGCTTGAGTCGACGACGCGTCACAGCTTGGTCGAGATGCTCCCGCACAAGCGACGTCAGCGCCTTTTGGGCGAATTTGAGGAGCGCCCCGCCGCTTCGGCTTCCTACGAGCGCACGGTATTCCCTACGATGGCCCGCCGCGTGGTCGAAGAGCGCGCGCGACACGCCGAGCGCTTCGTCCAATTGACGCTCCTCGCCTCGCAGAAGTGCGGCCATGTGGCTTCTCAGGGATTCCAGCATTTCCTCGAACCCGCTCATCAAGAGGTCGTCCTTATCCTGGAAGTGCGCGTAGAACGTCGCGCGGCCCACGTCCGCACGGTCGATCACGTCCTGCACAGTGACGTGATCGTAACCCTTCTGTAAGATCAGGGACCGCAGCGCCTCGTGCAGCGCGCGCCGCGTGCGGCCTACGCGTCGGTCCCCACGTTTACTCTTCACGGTTACTCCCCCGTTCCTGAACAATTCTCTCCGGATGATTCGCTACCGAACAGAAACCGTGCATTGTCTCTTGACGCGCGGCCTGATTAGGATCAGAATTAGCAAACCGAACGTACTGTTCAGTATCTTACTGACTGTTCAGCGAGTCAAGCGGGCAACAGGTGGCCAACTCACCGGCGGTGGCCTTGGTGGCACACACCGTGATGACCATGACCACGTCTAAGCGGTCAGGAGGGTCGAACTGATGGACTCGCGTCGCACTTCGCTCTCAGAATTCGGCTGGCGACGCCGCGTGTTTTCACTCGTCGTGCTGGTCACCCTTGTGTTATTTGGGTTCATCGGTGTGCTGCTGGTCCAGCCCGACTTGATCGCTGGGCTACTCGGGCACGAAACAGCCGGCCACATCAGCCGACACTTCAGGGACCCACACCACCGCGTCCACGACCTCACGTTCTCGTTCCTCGTCGGGACGGCCGTCGTGGGGATGCTCGCCCAGCTCCGGACGCCGTCAAAGAACGTCGCCGGTCAGTTGATGGCGCTGATTCCCTGGGTCGGGCTGGCGCTGACCTCCGCCCTCACGAATATTCCGGTCCGGTTCGCTCCCGCGCCGATTCTCGGCGCTTTAACGCTCCTTGCAACAATTCTTCACCCGACTGGGCGTGATCTCTTTCGTTCGTTCAGCGTCTCGCGAGTGAATCGGGTGATGCTCGCACTGGTCATCATCGCGGCCGTGCCGCTGCTCGCATTCGCGTCCACCAACATCGGGCTGCAGAGGACCGTCACCAACGACCATGCCGCCCTCGGCCACTACGGATTCATGGCCGCCTTCAGCTTCACCGTCATCGGGGTGGGCCTCTTGGCGAGCCTGCGGCCCGACGGCTGGTGGCTCCCGGCGTGGCTCGCCGGCCTCCTCTCAGCCCTCCTCGGGCTCGCCTCGGTGGTGTTCCCGGACGTCGACTCGAGTCTCGGCCTGGTCTGGGCACTCGCGGCCATTGCCTGGGGCGTCGTGTTCGTCGCGGCGGCCGAACTCACCCAGGACCCGGAGCGCCCGACGCTGCTCGGTTCACGGGGCGTAATATCGAAATCGGAACGGGGGGACCTGCCCCCCTACCCCGACACCGGCGACACCGGCGTGGGGCCCGACCGCGGATCGACCGCCAGCACGCCACGCTGGGTGTACGTGTCTGGGATCATCGCGATCGTCCTGGTCCTGTTGTTTGTCATCATGCACCTCACCGGCGGGGGCCTTGGTGGATCACACACCGTCCCGTGACCAAACACCGTCCGGTGGCCTTGGTGGCCACACACCGCCCGAGGGTGGCCACTGATGACCCATGACACCCCGGCTCCGCAAGTTCGCGCCAACCGCGCATGTCACTTTCTCGGTCGGCTTGCGCTCAACAAACACCCGGCCCCATGACCGTGCCCGTTACGAAGTCACCTCGAGCGTGAGCGTCATGCCGGCCTCCCTGTGTCCCGGCACGGTGCAGACGACCTGGTACCGCCCGGGTTTGAGGTCGACCTCAATCGTCTTGCTCTTTCCCGGTTGAACGA
>JBOGSE010000288.1:0-1450 GCA_050694895.1 bacterium
GGCACCATCCCCCGCTCGGGATGTTGCCAGCGCAGCAGCGCCTCGACCCCAACGACCGCATTGCTGCGGAGATCGATCTGGGGCTGGTAGTGCAGCGACAACTCTCCGCGCTCGAGCGCGCGCCGCAGATGGTTTTCCAGCAACAACCTTTCATGGGCTTGGGCGTTCATGCGCGCATCGAAAAACTGGTATTGCTGGCGGCCCCGATCCTTGGCCTGGTAAAGAGCGGTATCGGCATGTTTGAGCAAGGTCTCCGCATCCGTCCCATCCTTCGGGAACAGGCTCACTCCGAGGCTCGTGCTCGTGTTCAACTCCTGCCCCAACACCGTAAACGGCGCGGACACGGCGCGCAGCGCCTTGGCCGCCACCTGGGCGGCATCGCGCGCCGCGGGGATGTGGGGGAGTAGAATCACGAACTCATCGCCCCCGAGGCGCGCGACGGTGTCGCCCTCGCGCAGCACCGTACGCAGGCGTGAGGCCACCTGGCGCAGCAGCTCATCGCCGGCCCGGTGACCCAAGGTGTCGTTGATGGTCTTGAAGCGGTCGAGATCGGCGAACAGCACCGCGACCTGGGTGTTGTCGCGCTCGGCCTGGGCGAGCGCTTGTCCCAGCCGGTCGAGCAGCAACACCCGGTTCGGTAGCCCCGTCAAGGCATCGTGGTAGGCGAGATGATGGATCTGTTTCCCATGGAGGCGGGCCGCCTCCTCGGCCACTTTCCGTTCGGTGATGTCGAGACAGCCGCCGATGAAACCGGCCAGCGCGCCATCGGGCGAGAAGCGCGGCCCGCCGCTATCGAGCAGCCACCGGTAGGTCCCGTCGCGGCGCTTTAACCGGTACTCCAGCGTAAAGGGCGCTCGGGCCTGGAACGCCTTGCCGTAGCGCCGCAGACAGCCCTCGGTATCCTCGGGATGCACTTCTTGAGTCCAACCGAAGCCGATCTCCTCATCGAGCGTGCGGCCGGTGAAGGCGAGCCAGGTCCTGTTGAACCACGTGCAGCGTCCTTGCGGATCCGCGACCCAGACCATGACCGGGAGGCTGTCGGCCAGGGTGCGAAACCGCGCCTCGCTTTCACGCAGCGCCGCCTCCGTCCGGCGGCGTTCGCCTTGCTCGATGACCAGCTCGAAGAGGTTCGCGATCGCGATGCCGAACAACTGGTCCTCGGGCATCCAGGGAGTGGGTGGGCCGACCTGCTCGTGACAGAGCACACCCTCGAGGCGGCCGTGCAAATGCACGGGGATGTCCATCATCGCGTTGATGCCGAACGCCGTGAGGTAGGTGGCCGAGAACTCGCAGGTCCGTGGATCGCCGTGGGCATCATCGGCGACGATGGCCTCGCTCCGCGCGAGCGCATGAAAATAAGCCGGATAGAGCGCGCCCAAAAGCTCGGCGCCGGCGCTGTGCCGGTTGGGCCCTCGCTCGTAGAGATCGATACAACGGATAGCCGTTCGAT
>JBOGSE010000289.1:0-3667 GCA_050694895.1 bacterium
CTCAACCTTGAGGCGATCCGGCACGACCTGCGGCGATCGGCCGAGCTGGGGTTTTGGGGATCACTCCTGGCCAGCGAGTGCGGAGCCACGCACGAAGAGATGAAAGAGTTCGTCCGGTTCGCAGCCAGCGAGGTGCCCAAGGGTCATCACCTGGTACTGCACGGCAGTTTCGACACACTCGGCGACGTCATCGAGATGTGCCGGTACGCCCAGGATCATGGCTGTGTGGCGGTGCTGCTCTCGTACCCGCTGACGTTCTATCCCCGCACGGCCGACGACATCGTGGACTACACGGCCGCGGTGAGCCGCGGGTCAGACCTGGGGATCATCCTCTTTGCCATCGGCTTCTGGGGATTCCGGCGGCTGCATCCCTCTGCCTTTCCCCCCGACGCGCTGGCCAAGATGGCGCGCCTGGACACCGTCATCGCGCTCAAGTATGAGGCCGGGCATCCCGGCACCGGCGGCATGGTAGAGATCCAGAAGGCACTGGGGCGCGAGCTGATCATCACCGATCCGTTCGAGCATAACTCGCCGGCCTGGGTGGACGCCTACGGGATGCAGTGGATGGGGACGAGTTACTACACTTACTTTGGCGATCGCGTGCCGCGGTATTTTCGGCTCATGCACGAAGGCCGGTGGGACGAGGCGATGTCGATCTACTGGGCGCTGCAGCCGGGCCGCGAGGCCTTTCAGACCCTGCGTGGCACCGTGACCGGCGCGTCGCTGGTGCACCGGGTAGCCTGGAAGTACATGGACTGGCTCAACGGCTTCAACGGCGGCCCGATTCGCATGCCGCACATGCGGCTGAACGGCGGTCAGATGCGTCTGCTGCGCGATGGCGCGGTACAGTCCGGGCTGGAGGTCACGCGCGACGGCGACGATCAATTCTTCATCGGCCGTCATCCGGCATGAAAACACGTCCCGAGCGTGATGCGCCGAAGGCCGACGCCCCTGCGATGGACGCCATCACCCGACCACCGGTGCGCATCCGCCGTCCCGGGCACCTGGCGCTTCGCGTGCCTGACGTCTCGGCCGCCGTCGACTTCTACACGCGGGTCGTCAGGCTGTCCCTCACTGAGGAGGCGGCGGGCGTCGCGTACCTGAGGTCGCGCTTCGAGCACCACTGCCTGGAATTGCATCCCTCCGACCGGGCCGGCGTGCTGCACTTCGGATGGGAGACCGACAGCGACGACGCCACCGCGGCGCTTCGCGCCATGCTTATCACCCAAGACGTCGTGGTGCGCGACGCGCTACCCGAGCCGGGCCGGCGTGGCGTGGCCTTCCAGTTCCAGGATCGGCTCGGCATGTGGAACGAGGTGTACCGGGCCATGGAGCGGCTGGCCCTCCTCTTCCCCGATGGACCGCTGCCGGCGCTGCGGCAGGCCCACTTCACGCGGATGAGTCCCGATCCCGATGCCGACCTGGCGTTTTTCCGCTCGATCGGCTTTCGCGTCTCCGACTGGGTGCCGGGCGTGCAGGCCTTTCTGAGATGCGGACACGAGCATCACAATGTCGGCTTTCTCAAGTTCGATCGGCCTATGCTCCACCACCACGCATACGACGTGGGCTCGTGGGACGGGATCAAGGCGGTCTGCGATTGGGCGACGCTCCATGGTGTCGCGGTGGAAGTCGGACCGGTACGCCACGCCGCAGGCAACAACATTGCGGTCTACATCCGCGATCCCAATGCGCTGCGCGTGGAGTTCTTCTGCGAGATGGAAGTCATCGACGACGACGAGGACCACGACCAAAGACGGCAGCCGGTGGTCTTCGACCTCTGGCACCAGAGCCCGCCGCCGCCGGGGTTCCGCGACTGACACATCTCGGCGCCCAGCCCGAGCACAAGACTCCGTACGTTCTCCGCCCTCACCAGCCCGGCGACATGGGATGGGTCGTCCATCGCCACGGCGTGCTGTATTCGCAAGAATACGGCTGGGATGAGCGGTTCGAGGCGCTGGTGGCGAGCATCGTCGCCACGTTCATCCAAGAGTTTGATCCGAAGCGGGAGCGCTGCTGGATCGCAGAGATGGACGGCGAGAACGTCGGTTCTGTGTTCCTCGTGAAGGAATCGGACACAGTGGCCAAACTGCGCCTGATGCTTGTCGAGCCGAAGGCGCGAGGGCTGGGTATCGGCACCCGACTGGTGAGCGAATGCGAGCGATTCGCTCGACGGGTCGGCTATCAGAAGATCACGCTGTGGACCAACAGTGTGCTGCTCGCCGCGCGACGCATCTACGAAAGAGCCGGCTACCGCCTGGTGCATGAGGAACCGCACCACAGCTTCGGCCACGATCTCATCGGAGAGACGTGGGACCTGAAGCTGTGACCTGCTGAAGCCGCATCCGCGGGCAATGCGAGCTCCCGCGTGGCGCTCGGCCTGGGGCTCGCGCACCGGCACGCCCCCTGAGATCAGGAAGGCGTAGACCGTTGAGAAGACCAATACTACTCAAAGCGTGTACAGGGTCGGCGTCGATATCGGCGGGACATTCACGGACCTGCTCCTGGTCGCAGACGACGGCCGCACCGTCATCCGCAAGACTCTCACGACGCCCGGGGATCCGAGCCTCGCGGTTGAGCAGGAGCTACGTCAGGCGCTGGACGCAGGCGGCGTTGACGGCGAGCGCGGGATCCTCGTCCACGGGACGACGCTGGTCACCAACACGCTGATCGAGCGGTCGGGGCCTCCCACCGCCCTGCTGGCAACCGCGGGATTCCGGGACGCGCTGGAGATCGGCCGCGAGCACCGATATGAGCTCTACGATCTGAATCTCGAGTTTCCCAGACCGCTGGTCCCACGATACCTGCGCTTCGACGTGCCCGAGCGCGTCGCGGCCGATGGGACGGTGTTGCAGCCGCTCGACGAAGCCTACATCCGGCGCCTCGTGACCGAACTGCGCGACAAAGGCATCCGCGCGATCGCCGTGTGCTATCTGCACGCGTTTCGGAACCCTTCGCACGAGCGCCGAACCGCTGAGATCATCGCCGAGGTGGCGCCGGAGGTCCGCGTCTCGCTGAGCTCGGATGTCGCGCCCGTGATTCGGGAGTTCCAACGCACCAGCACCACGGTCGCCAACGTGTACGTCCAGGACCGCGTGGCAGGCTACCTGGATCAGCTCAGGCAGCGGCTGACCGATCTCGGATTTACGGGCAGCTTCTTCGTCATGCTGAGCAGCGGCGGGATCGGGACCGCCGAAACTGCCTCGCGCTTCCCCGTGCGGCTGCTCGAATCCGGACCGGCCGCCGGGGCACTGGCCGCGGCGTCCCTTGGGAGCCGCGCGGGCTACGCGGATCTGCTCTCCCTTGATATGGGCGGGACGACGGCCAAACTGTGTGCAGTGGAGGATGGCACTCCCCTCAAGGTCCACGAGTTCGAGGTCGATCGAGTCTATCGGTTCAGGCGCGGCAGCGGGCTGCCGATGAAGATTCCGGTCATCGACATGATCGAGATCGGGGCCGGGGGCGGCAGCATCGCATCCGCGTCGGCGCTCGGGCTCCTCAGCGTTGGGCCGGAGAGCGCGGGCGCCGAGCCCGGACCGGCGTGCTACGGCCGCGGTGGTGTATTGCCGACGGTGACCGATGCCGACCTGGTGCTGGGCTACCTGAATCCCGAGTACTTCCTGGGCGGTTCAATGCGCCTCGACGTGGAGGCCGCGCGTCGCGCGCTCGC
>JBOGSE010000290.1:0-9755 GCA_050694895.1 bacterium
ATAATCGAGGAGGGCGGTGAGCCGGATGGCGATCCCTTCGGAGGCGTTGGGAGGGACGCCGAAGATCTGGTTGATCCTCCTTTGAGCCGATTCTGGATACTCGCCCCCCGGCGTTCGATAAGTCACCGGACCACCCGCACCGGTCTCTTTGTTGACGAGATGGACTTTTCCATCCCCTTCGATGAAGAAGCGTCCCGAGGGAGCGGCAACAGCGGTCAGGGAGGAGAGCAAGAAGAACGCGACGGCACAGAAGGAAGACGCTTGGGGCATGACGACGGAAACTCTTGAAAAGATTCTCGCAATTCTCCGGAGGGGAGTCACCCGACGCCTCGGGCGATTTTGAGACTCACCCCGCTGGAAATCGAAAAACTCATCTACCACGTCGGCTTCTACGGACCAAGACAAGAAACCTCAAACTGATCTGCAAAATCCTTAATAAATCGAGACGAAGCGGGGCGCAGGTGGAAACCCGCGTCCCGCTTGCTTTTTTTAGCTGGTGGAGACGAGCGGATTCGAACCGCCGACCCCCTCGTTGCGAACGAGGTGCTCTCCCAGCTGAGCTACGTCCCCAGACAGCAGCGATTATAGCATAAGCCACGAAGCCGACGCCGCAACGGACCACGCCTGCGGATCACAGCCGGATCGACATCGGCACGACCGGGTCTTCCAGCGTCACTTCGGGACGCCGGGCAAGATAGAGGATGAGATCGACGACGGCGTCAGCAGATAACAGGCGCGTTCGCTCGAAATCGGGCGTGGCGGCCCAGCGCATCGGGGTGTCCATCGGCGCGGGCGCAAGACACGCCACCCGCACCCCCCTCCCCTTCACCTCTTGCGCCAGCGCGCGCGAGAATCCGATGACGGCGGCTTTCGCCGCGGTGTAGGCGGCGACATTGGGCGCGCCGGTGATGCCGGCGCGCGATGCGACGTTGACGATCAGCCCACGTCCGGCCGCCAGCATTGGCCCCAGCGCCGCGCGGTTGGTCAGGAAGACCGACCGCGTGTTCATCGCAAACACATGCTCCCATTCGGCAAGCGTCACCTCAGGCAGGGGCTTGATGAGCGCAGCGCCCGCGCAGACGAGCAAGGTGTCCAGCGTTCCGCCCAACTCGAGCGCGGCGGCGATGATACGCTCCGCGTCGGGCTCCCGCGCCGCGTCGGCGACAACGGACCGCGCCTGGCCCCCGGCGCGTGTGATCTGCTCGACGACAGCGTCGAGCTCGGACGCCGTCCGGCTGGCAGCCACGACCGCCGCACCATGGTGCGCGAGGGAGAGCGCGGCCGCCCGTCCCAATCCACGGCCGGCACCGACCACGGCGGCGGTATGCCCCGACAATGCAGCCACGGCGATTCTCCCTCCCCTTGATGCCTTGAGCCCGGCTCAGTATTCCTCCCGCGCGCGCGGCTCCCTGTGCGGTTGCGCGGCGCAGATCGTGCCGGTAGTGTGGGGACACGACGATGCAATCCAGCGCCGCGAGTACGTTCTCGCAGGAGTTCCGCGTCCGCTATGAGGAGTGCGGCACCTCGGGGGAAATCCGCGCGTCGGTCTATCTACGTTATCTGCAGGAGCTGGCGTTCGCGCATTCGGCGGCGCTCGGGTATCCACTGATCTGGTATGAGGCCAATCGCCTGTTCTGGCTCGTGCGGCGGGCGCAACTGCTCGTCCACGCGCCGGCGCGCTATGGCGAGGCGCTGACCGGGACCACGCAGGTGGTAGGGATGCGGCGCATTTTCGCGCGGCGGCGCAACACCATTCGCCGGACATCGGATGGGGCGCCACTGGTCACGGTGGTTGTCGACTGGATCTTCACGCACGACGGTGTCGTCACGGCGCGCATTCCGGCGGAGTTCGTAGGGGCGTTTCCGTCCTTGGAGGGCACGGTGGCGCCCGCGCCGCTGGAAGAACCAGACGTGCCGCCCGGCGCCGTATGGACTCCGGTGCAAATCCGCTTCAGTGACTGCGACGCGATGGGCCACGCCAACAACGCCGTCTATCTCGATCTGGTCGACGACGCAATCATCCGCGCCGGCGGCAGCGCGGCTCTAGAGAGATATCCGCGAACGTATGACCTTCAGTATCATGCCGCGGCCAGAGCCGGCGCCGAGCTCCGTGACCTCGTGTGGACCGCAAATGACGTCTGGCACTACCGGCTTGAATCGCCAGACGGCGTCCCCTACCTGCACGGCCGCCTGCGCGGCGGAGACGACTCAGGACTGGCTGGAGAGCCCTGAGGGAATGCGAAGGAGCCGAACACCTTTGCGTTCGGCCCCTACCGAGCTACAGACGGTCCGTGCTAGCAAAGCTATGGCGATGGCGTGACGCTTCCCTTCGCGTTCAGCCGCCGTCCCTGGACAAAGAAGCCGCTGAGTGCTGGAATTTGATCGGCTCCGTTTTCGACGCGGGAGCGAGTGCATACATTGTCCGAGCACAAACCGCGTGCAAGGCCAGCCACGCCACTGACGTGAGGAGTCGCCATCGACGTGCCGCTTAAGGTTCCGTACGTCTGGGGCCTTCTCCATATCGTGTTGCGATGATTCGGGGCCGTTGACAGGATGGCTTCGCCAGGGGCACCAATGTCCACATGCGAACCGTAGCTGGAGAACGACGCCTTCCCATCTACTCTGTTGGTGGCGCCGACGCAAATCACAACTTCGTAAGCGCAGGGAAAAAGCAGAGCGTCCGTATTGGAATTTCCCGCGGCCGCGACCAGCACTGCCCCCATTAGCCACGCCTCGTTGATGTAGAACTCGATGAGAGACGACGAGACAGGGCCACCGAAGCTCATGCTGCAGACATGAGCAACCATGGCGCACTGGAGGATTCCGACGGCAATGCTGAACGCATATCCGCCCCCGTTGTCTTCCAGGACCTTGATGTTGGCGATCCCGCACCCAGGGGCGGTGCCGGCCACACCAATCTGGTTATTGGTCACGGCGGCCGCACTCCCCGCGACGTGGGTGCCGTGCCCGTAACGGTCATCGACGGTCGCGCTGAAGAGGGTGGAGTTCACGTTGATAACGATCTTGGGCGAGATGTCCGAATGGTCCTGGTCGACGCCGGTATCAAGAATGGCAATCACCACATTGGGGTTGCACCTCGTGTCCTCCCAGGCCTCGGGAGCGTCGATGTCGGCATCGGGCGTACCGCCATTCTGTCCCGTGTTATTGTATTGCCATTGTCGGCCAAACAGCGGGTCATTGGGAATGGCGGTTGTGTAGTAGATGCGGTTTACTTCGGCGAACTCGACGAGCGGATGCCGGGAAAGCCGTTGTACGTTGGCTTCGACCGTCCCGGCCGGAACCTTGAGGAGGAACACACGCCGGGGAGCGCCGCGCTTGTGCTCCGCCGATTTGGAGACCGTGGCGCCGATCGAGCGCGCGAAGACGTCAGGATTCACGTCGACATCGTCGCGGAACTTGACGATCACCTCGTCGGGAGCATAACCGGGGGCGGGGCGGGACGGGGCAGGCGCCGGGGCAGGCGCCGGGGCAGGCGCCCCCAGGGTGCCCCCTGAAGGGATCGAGAGCGCTAACGCAACCGTGAGAAATACGCCGAACGCCGCAAGACGCATGTGATTCCTCCCTGCTCTGTGGCGAATGTGAGTGGGGCCGCCGCTCTGAAGAAAGAGCAATACGTACGGCCCACATTGATACAATCAAATCATCGGCCGTTCCTGATGTCAACGGAAGTTTGCTGTAACTTTGATACCTTATCATAGGGGGCGTGCGCCGGTGGGCGCCTGACGTGTGCGATGGGCCATCAAGTCATCTCTCCAAGGGTCGGTGTCGGCGGACCGGGCATCCGGTGCTCGGAATCGGGCGTGGCGCTGCTCATTGTGATCGTCCTGCTGGTGGCCATGGCCGCCTCGTCGGCCTCGTTCGTCTGGTTCATGAATCGCCAACAGGCCCGCGCCGGCTTGCGCTACCGGACCGAAGCCGCCCTGCCCGTCGCCGAGGCCGGAGTCCACCGGGCACTCGCCATCCTGGAGTCGGTCGCTCCCGACGGCTGGTCGCCGGGCCGGTCGTGGCGGCCGGCAGGATACTCAGAGCGGCTGCGGATCGGCCCGTTGGAAGGCCGCTACGTGCTCTCCCTCGTCGACGACCCGGACGGGAGCATCACCATTACCAGCACCGGAGACGTGGCGGGGGTGACCCGGGGCGTGAGAGCCCGGGTATACCTGGCCTCGCCAGCCCTGCTGGCTGCGCTCTACGCGGCTAGCGCCGTACGCCTGGAAGACCCCCCGGCGGCGACGTTCATCTTGCCCTACGGCGCGGGTATTGGGGATCGGCCCTGGATTCACGTCGGCGTGGGTCGTGGGATCTGGTTCGCGACGTCCGAGGTCTCGATCAACGAACCGACCACACCGTTTGAAGTCGCCGCGGGCCCGGTCGACCCGGCAGGAGTCGGCGCGGCCGTGGTACCGCTCCGGCCAGGGCCGGTCAGACTTCTGCTGGCGCGGGGAGCGGAGTTGACGCTGGGCTGGGATCGGCAGCGCGTAGATGTTCAGCATCTCCGTGCCGCAGGCGTCTACGTCGAAGGGGTCGTGCTACGAGCCCAGGCCCTGCCGCCCATCCCGGAGGTGGATCGTGCCTACTACCAGGGCCTGGCCGCGGGCAATACGGCAAACGCCGCTCTCCACGAGGCCGCGGGCCACTACGTAGGTGATCTCGACCTGGCCCGTAAGCGCGACAGCCTGTACTCCGCCGTCGAGTTCGAGCGCCTTCAACGATACTTGAAGGCCGAGGTGCCGCGGCCGCGGTTGCACGGTGTCGTGTATGTCCGGGGCGGCGTATCTATGACCGGCGGTCAGTCCCTCGAAATCCGGGACGGGACCCTGGTAGCCGAGAGTACCGTCCACCTCATCGAGGGATCCACGCTCGAACTCGTTCACTCGGCGGCGACGCGGCGGCTTCCGGCGATCCTTGTGCTCGACCAGGGCGCCCTGGTGGTGACCAATGGCGGGCGGCTGCGGGCGCACGGACTGGTGTATGTCAGCCGGGTGATCGACATCGGCGAACGGGCGCACGTGGACATTGTGGGGGCCGTGCTCGGCAACGATCCCAGGCTCAGCTTCCGAAACCTGGCGTCAACGGTCGTCATCCGGTATGACCCGGCCGTGCTGGGGACGCCCGGCCTTCTCCTGCGGCACGATGCCGTTGCCGTGGCCTGGGTCGCGGCGTGGGAAGATCTGCGGTGAGGCGCGGCTCCGCGCAGTCTGGGGCCCTACAGCCGCCGTTCGACAAAATCCGCGAGCAGCGTGAACATGCGGATTTTTCCCTGAATGTCACCGGACGGGCCGTGCCCCTCGTCGGTGAACTCATGATACTCAAAGTCGTCGTCGGGCCCGGTGCCCTCACGCTTCCCCAGCGCCAGCAGACGCTCGCGGAAGACGCGGGACTGGTTGACCGGACAGCGCGGGTCGTTGACCCCGTGGATGATGAGGAGCTTCGCTTTCACCTTGTCCGCATGCGTAATGGCCGAGCGGTCGCGCCACAGCGCGTGGTCCGCAACCGGATCGCCCATCTGGTGGCGCATGAAGTAGCGAAAGTGTTCCTTCGATTCCTCGTACATCAGGTGGAGGTCCGAGATCCCGATCCAGGGCGCGCCGATCTTGAATAGATCGGGCTTTTTGGTGACCGCGGTGAAGGTCATGTAGCCGCCGAACGATCCCCCGAAGATACCGATGCGCTCGGAATCGACGTAGGGCAGAGTTTTCAAGAACGCGGCCCCGGCCGCCACATCCTCCAGATCGCCGCCACCCCAGTCTTTGATGTTCAGGTCGCGCCACTCGACGCCGTAGCCGGTCGATCCACGGATATTGGGCTGCAGGACGACGAAGCCGCGGTCAGCGAGGAATTGAGGATACGGGGAGAAGCCGCGGTCGAACTGGCTGGTCGGCCCGCCGTGAATATGCACGAGCGCGGGCAGGCGGTCGCCGGGCTTTGCATCCCTGGGAGCGTAGAGCAGGGCAGGAACGCGCCGGCCGTCCGACGACGGGTACCAGACGTACTCGCAGGGCGCGAACAGCGCGGGATCGATCGAGCCGTGCTCGGCCGGAATGAGGGTTTCGTACGTATCCGCCCCCAGGTCATAGAGCAGCAGCTCGGGGCGCCGCGTCGAGGACGTGTGGAATACAACCACCTTTGCGTCGTCGAGCACGATGTGCCAGCCGGCCGCGACCCCGGGCGGCAGATCGAGCGCACGCTCCCGGCCGGTCTCGAAGTCGTAGAGCACTGGCATGAAGGTCGAATCCTGGTTGCGCAGCGCCGACAGCCAGCGACCGTTCTTTGAAAACCGGCCCGCGTACTCTTCGACGCCATCATGCCCCAACCACTGCGCCGCGCGCGTCTGGAGATCGAAGATGCCGGGGCGCCAAGCCCCGCCCGCGTCGGAGGTAAAGGCCAGACGGCGGCCGTCCGGGTGCCAATCCTCCAGCGTGTCGCTTGATCCCTCCCGCATGCTCAGCACTTTCCTGATCTCTGAGCCATCGGGCCTGACGAGATAGCCATCGCGGTTACGCAGATCTTGTGATTCATTCGTAGTGAACGCGATCCACTCCCCAGACGGGCTCCACTTTTCCCCCCATGCAGGATTCTTGAAATGCGTGAGCTGGCGCCAATCGCCGGTGACAAGGTCGAGTACGAAGAGGTTGAGTTGACCCGCACGTGTCGAGACTACCGTCAGGCGCCGGTTGTCTGGTGAGACCTCGCCGGCGTATTCCTGGGACTTGGGGTCGTCGTTCAGTTGCGTGACCTCGCGCGTGCGGACGTCAATGCGGTGCAGGTTGTGCTGCTCGTCGCCCTCGCGGTCCTTCGCAAAGATGATCGCAGCATCGTCGCGCGTCCATTCAAACCCGGCGCGGAGATGCCGCGGGGCCTCACCGTCGGTCAGGCGCCGGAGGTCGCGCGTGATGAGATCGAGGACGTAGAGCTCGAAGCGACCGGTCTTATCCCAATAGAAGGCGATCTTGTCCCTGCCCCACGACGGCGTGACGTATGTGAAGGTGGGGAGGCTGGCGAGCTCCGCCAGCGGAATCCGTGCCTTACCAGGCGACTTTAAGGCGGACATCGACCACGCGGGTGCCGAGGAGAAATGCGGGCGTGCCGAGATGCACGGTGGCGGTGCCGTCCGCCGGCACATCGACGAGCATCACATCCAGTCGTCGCTCCTCCTGATGCAAAGCCATAAGGTGTGTTGAAAGCAGCCGCACCTCGACGGTGACCAGCGCGACCGGGAGACGCTGCGCATCGGCGCGCACGGTCAGGGTGTGTCCCCGCATCTCCGCCTGGACGCGGACGCCCGAGAGCAACAGCGGGCGATAGAGTTCCACGTCGACGCTGCGGCGGATGCTGGTCAGCGGCCGGGCCGGGCTGCGCGTAAATGCGACCTGCACGCTGTAGGCGCGGATGAGTTGCCCGTCAACAGGCAGCCGGATGCTGAAGGCGGCATTCTCGCCGGGCCGGATCAGCCAGGGGATACCGTCGCTCCCAAACGCGGTCACCTCACCTGATGGAGAGGTTCCGCTCGCATCGATCACAAACCGTCCCGTGGGAACCGACCCGCGGTTCTCCAGCCACCCGCTGACGGTGAGCGTCCTGCCCTCGAGGGCATGTGAAATGTTTATCAGCGCAAGTCCTGCCCCGGGCTCCTGATTCGCCACTCCATGTACCGGCGTGAGCGCGATCAGGGCCAGGATCACAATCCACCATCGCATAGTACTCAGCATAACGCACCCGGGACCGAGGTCGTTCCCGCGGAGAGCATTCTCTACGGGAGGCCTACCGGTCCTCTGCCCCCGCCCGCAGGCGGACCTGACCGCGGACTTCGCCGTCCGGGAATCCCGTCGTGTGCACATTGACATACACGCCGCCATTGCCCATCAGGTCTCGCAGTTGGCCCCAGGTCACCCCGCTGGCGGGGTTGATGCTCGATGAATCGAACGTGCCCTGCACGAGCTGCCCGTTGACCGGTGGTGCCGCGCTTCCGCTGAATAAGGTGACAATGATGCCCGCGTTGACCCCCGGTCCAGCCGGCCCGTGGATATGCGCGGCGGTGACGGTGCTGGACATTCCAAACAAGGTGATGCTGTAGCGCATCCCCTGGCCCTCTGGGTCGAAGGTAGCCCTGCCGGTGCTCGAGACCGAGACCGGCGGGACCTCGTTCGCGCCATTCAGGAAGGCCTCGAACCCCGCGAGGCTCCCCCCGCAGCCGGCGATGAGGCTCGAGAGCAGCAACACCACGACCGCACGCCGGGATCGTCCGGTCATCACGAGACCGCCGCTACAGGCGCAGCAGCCGCGCGGCGTTGCCACCCAGAATTGCCGCCTTGTCTGCGTCCGGAATGCGCAGCGCGCGGATGCTGGTCAGCATCGATGGAATGCTACCAATCTGGTGGGGATAGTCACTGCCGGCGAGAAGGTGATCGGCCCCGGCGAAGTTGATGGCCAGGTCCAACGCGCCGGGATCGAAATTCACCGTGTCATAGTAGAAATGTTCCTTCAGATAGGCGCTGGGAGGCTTCTGGATGTGGCTGCGGCATTCCTGGAAGGCATGGAATCCGCGATCGAGCCGCTCGGCCAGGTAGGGAATCGCGCCGCCGAGGTGCCCCAGGATCCACCGGATGCGTGGGAATCGCTCGACCACGCCTGCGAAAACGAGTTTCGCCGCGGCGAGAGTCGTATCGAACAGGAATCCCACCAGCGGCATCAGCCAGTAGTCGGTCATTGCTTCGACCCCGAGCGGGTGCGTTGGATGAACATAGAGCACGGCCCCCAGATGGTCGGCCGTCTCATAGACCGGCCAGAAGCGCTGGTCAGCAAGCGCGCTCCCGTTCACGTTGCTGAAAAGCATCGCGCCGGCAAAGCCGAGCCGGGTCATGCAGCGTTCGAGTTCGGCGGCCGAGGCTTTCGGGTCGTTGAGTGAAAGCGTGGCGAGCGCGCTGAAGCGCCCAGCACGACGTAACACGATCTCCGCGAACGCGTCGTTCACCAACCGCGCCAGTTCGGCCGCCCGTTCGGGCGCCTCGACGTGCGTGCCGGGCGTGGTCAGCGTGAGGACCTGCCGGTCGATGCCCGCATCGATGAGCACCTGCTCGCGGTATGCGATGTCGCGGTGTCCGCGGACCACGATATTGTAGTCGCCCGGGTAGTGGAGCAGCGGGTTCCCCTCGGCGTCGAACGTGACCCGCACGTTGGTAGGCTTCGAGGTCAGCGCGTCTAGATATTCGGGCGGATAGAAGTGATTGTGGATGTCGATGACGGGCACGTCGGTATCGTATCAAACCGCTGACGAGAACGGGCGGCCCCAATCGAGCCGCCCGTCTTCACATCCCTTCACAGCGCGCCAGGGCCGTGGATGGAATTATCCACTAGTGCTTAGTGCCGTCCCTTGCCTCCTCCACCGCCACCGCCGCCGCTGCCACTCCCGCCACCGCCGCTCCCACTGCCACCGCTGCCGCCATTACCGCTCCCACTCCCACCACTGCCACTGCCGCTGTTGCCACTGCCGCTGCTACTGCTCCCGCTACCGCTGCCATTCCCGTTGCTGGCACTGCTACCGCCGCCGTTACTGCCTTTGCCTGCGGCAGCTTCGGCCTCGACCTTACCCTTCAACTGGTCTACGGCTTCGGACAGCGCTCGCACCTTCACCTCTGCCCGGGCGGTAGCGCGAGCGTCGTCTGCCCGAGCTCGCGCCCGAGCGTCCACTTTCACGCGAAGCTCGTCGACGGTCTCGGCGATAATCCTCACCCTCACCC
>JBOGSE010000291.1:0-1986 GCA_050694895.1 bacterium
TTCTTCAGAGACGTCAATGCCTGGCTGGTCGGGCACGCGGGGATCAAACCCGGCAGCGACGTGGTCGATCTCGGGTGCGGCCCCGGAGCCACGACTGAACTGATTCTGCAGCGGATGGGCGTCCCGCCGATCGGCCACATCTTCGCCATCGACCCGTCGGCGTCTGCGCTCGTCCAGGCGGCGCAGCGCATTCAGTCGGCCATCGTCGGGTTCATCCAGGGCACGGCGGAACGGCTCGGGAGCCTGGTGCCGCCGGTGGACACCGTGATCTTCTGCAATGCCATCCACCTGGTGCGCGACAAAGCTCAGGTCATTGCGGGCATCAACAAAGTGCTGCGGCCCGGCGGTGTGCTGGCGTTCAACACGACCTTCTTCGACGGGGCGTACCCGAAGGATACGTACCGGTTCTACAAAGTGTGGGTGCTGCGGGCGATGCGGTGGCTGCACGAGCAAGGCCATGTGGTCGCCCGGGGTGCCAAGGCGACGGCGCGACAGTGGTACTCGGCCGACGAGTATCGCCGCATGCTCGAGGCCAGTGGATTTAGCGAAACAAAGCTAGAGTTCCAGGAGAAGGAGCTGAACTGCCAGGCCTGGGAGGATATCAGTGACTTCTCACTATTCATCGAGGGCGCGCTGCCCGGCGTGCCACTCGAGACTGGTGCCGAGGCATTGAAGATCGGCGTGCGTCAGGCTTTCGAAGACCTTCGGCTGCAGGCCGTCCCCCGAATCTGGCTGCAGGTCATCGCGCGCCGCACGTGACACTCGACTCCAGGGTCGCCCTTGTGACCGGCGGGTCATCCGGCCTGGGTCGAGCCATGGTGACCGCGCTGGCGCGGGCGGGTGCACGGGTGGCGTTCACGTATCGCGGCAATGCCGCGGGCGCACAGGCGCTGGTCGGAGCGCATCCAACCGGCACGGTTATCGCCCTGCAGGCAGACGTCACGAATGACGGCGATGTGGCTCGGGGCGTCGGTGAGAGCGTCGCGCGTTTTGGCAGCCTCGACATTCTTGTCAATAACGCCGGGATCACGCGTGATGCCCTCTCACTGCGCATGAGTCCCGAGGACTGGCAGGCGGTCATCGATACGAATCTGACCGGGGCGGTTCGCTTCTGCCGCCACGCGCTGCCGTTCTTGCTGGCCTCCCAGTCCGGCCGGGTCATCAACATCGCATCCGTGGCAGGGATCGTGGGCAATGCCGGCCAGGCGAACTACTCATCCGCCAAGGCCGCCCTCATCGGTCTCACCCAGGTGCTCGCGCGCGAGTTCGCGCCCAAAGGGGTCACGGTGAACGCCGTCGCTCCTGGGGCGATCGACGCCGGGATCGTCGCGAGTATGCCCGAGGAGCAACGCAGACGGTTGGTCGCCGCGATCCCGATGGGTCGGATGGGCACCGCCGATGAGGTGGCCGCGCTCGTCGTCTTCCTGGCGGGCCCGCTGGCCGGGTATATCACCGGCCAAACGATCATTATCGACGGCGGCACGACCGCCGGCGGGCTGCCGATCACCGTGGACGTTGCCGCCGGCCGCGAGCGAGAGCGGGAAGCTGCGGTGGAAAGCAAGACCGCCAGGCGCTAGCGCGGTCAGTCCAAGCAAGCGACGCGATCACCGCAGCACCTCCGCCACACGCGTCAGGTCCGCGGCTCCGCGCACCATGAAGAACGGCACCCCGCGGGCGGCCGCCACGGCCTCGTCGTGCGGCGTGTCGCCCACGAACAGCCGGATCGTGCGGCCCCGGACGCGCAGCCGATCGAGCGTGCGCCCTTTGTCACCGCCCTCTACCACCCAGAAGAACCCCGACAGACCGCGCCGGGTAACGTCGGCGACCAGGTCGCCATGGAGGAGGCCGCTGGCCAGCGTGAGATCGTAGCGAGGCCGCAGCGTGCTCAGCATCGACCGGACCGCCGGAAACTCGGACATTGTGCCCTCGGCCGCCTTGTTGTAGGCAGAGTATCGCCGTGAGAACTCGTCGCGTTCGGCCTCGGTG
>JBOGSE010000292.1:0-1169 GCA_050694895.1 bacterium
TCGTTGGCCCACCCGCGGATCAAGGGGATGAGTCGTTGGATCACATCCCCGGCCCTGGCCGGTGGCTGGGCTTTGATCGTGGCTCGCACCTTGCCCAGGAGGGCTTTGACACGCTTCGGTGACGGTCGGGTGAGAAACTTCCCGCCGTCCTTCCGAATCGTCTGGCCGAGAAAATCAAAGCCTTGGCTGATATGCGTGCTGCGGGTCTTCGTCGACGAGCGTGCTAAGCCCCGGTCCCGGAGGAAAGGTTCGACCACCGGTTTGACTTCCGGTGCGAGCAGTTCGGGTGTCCTGCCCGTGATGATGCGTCGAGTAGCGCGGGGGAGTCTCACCCCCGCGCCCTCACGGAACCGGACGTGAACCTCTCGGCTCATCCGGCTCTTAGAGTCCAGCCGCCGCCTGCCAGAGACGCCAGTGCGCGAACAGGGCCGGCTGGCGACGAGCAATGCGTCGCAGCCAATGCGCCGCTCGGCGTTGATGACCCCGCAGGCGTTTGTACTTCCGCCGCGCCCATCGGACCAAGATCCGGTCCACGTGCTGGAACGTCGGATAGAGGGCCGACTTGTAGAAACGGCTGTAGTAGTTGATCCACCCCCGGAGCACAGGATTAAACATCCGGGAGAGATCCTCTAGGGATTTGTCACTCCGGGTATGCAGGTGCCAGCGCCTGAGCTCTCGTCGGAAGTCGCGGGTGGCCTCAGCACTCGCCGCCGGACTGAAGTTGACGAAGTACTTCCCCCAGCGATTCTTCGACCGCCGGGCTCGAAACGTGTAGCCCAGAAAGTCGAACCGTTCGTTCGGGTAGGTCCCTCGCCGATCATCATCCTTGCAGTAGACAATCTTCGTCTTCTGCGGATGAAGCTCCAGCCGACACTCGGCAAACCGCTGCGCCAGCTCCTGCCGCAGGCTCTGCGCTTGCGCCTCCGTCCGACAATGGCAAACCGCATCATCGGCATAGCGTTCGAACGGGATGTCCGGATGGTGCCGCTGCATCCACACATCGAACGTATAATGCAAGAAGAGATTCGCCAGCAGCGGGCTCACGACTCCGCCTTGCGGCGTCCCCTTCTCCCGCTTGACCAGCGTGCCGTCGGGCATCTGCACGGGGGCTCTCAGCCACCGCTCGATGTACAACAGCACCCATGGGCAGTCGGTGTGCTTCCGCACCG
>JBOGSE010000293.1:0-1500 GCA_050694895.1 bacterium
TGGGCGAAGAAGGCACGACGTCCTACACCAAACAGGCCAGCAAGACACCCACCTTGGATGAGTTTGGCCGCGACCTGACCAAACTCGCCCGCGACAACAAGCTCGACCCGGTCATCGGCCGCGAGCGTGAGATCGAGCGCGTCATCCAGGTGCTCTCTCGCCGCACCAAGAACAACCCCGCCCTCATCGGCGAGCCCGGTGTGGGTAAGACGGCGATCACCGAGGGCCTGGCGCAGCGGATCGTGCGCGGCGATGTCCCCGAGGTGCTGCGCGGCAAGCGTGTGGTCCAGCTCGACCTGGCGGCGCTGGTCGCCGGTACGAAGTACCGCGGCGAGTTCGAAGAGCGCATGAAGAAAGTCATGGAGGAAATCCGCAAGGCCCAGGGTGAGGTCGTGCTCTTCGTCGACGAGCTGCACACCCTGGTGGGCGCCGGCGCGGCCGAAGGCGCGATCGACGCCAGCAACATCCTCAAGCCCGCGCTGTCGCGCGGCGAACTGCAGTGCATCGGCGCCACCACGCTCGACGAGTACCGCAAGTACGTCGAGCGCGACGCGGCGCTGGAGCGGCGGTTCCAGCCGATCCTCGTGGCCGAGCCGAACGTAGAGCAGACGATCGAGATCCTGCGGGGTCTCCGCGATCGCTACGAGGCGCACCACGGTGTCGCGATCAGCGACGAGGCACTCGTCGCAGCCGCTACGCTGGCCGACAAGTACATCTCCGACCGGTTCCTGCCCGACAAAGCGATCGACCTGATGGACGAGGCGTCGTCGAAGATCCGGCTGCAGGCGTCGTTCCTGCCGCAGGAGGTCCGGCAGGCCGTCGAGCGCGTCGAGCGGGCGAAGCGCGAGAAAGAAGACGCCAGCAAGGCGCAGGACTTCGAGCGCGCCGCGCAGCTGCGCGATCGCGAGCGCGTCCTACGACAGAAACTGGAAGAACTCGAAGGCTCGATCAAGCGCGAGAAGGGGCGGGCCAACCTCAACACGGTCACCGGTGAAGACATCGCGGATATCGTGAGCTCCTGGACGGGCATCCCGGTCACGCGCCTGGTCGAGGAAGAGTCGCAGAAGCTGCTGCACATGGAAGACCGGATGCACGAGCGGATCGTGGGGCAGGAAGAGGCGGTGCGGGCGGTCAGCAAGGCTGTGCGCCGCGCGAGGACCGGCCTCAAAGACCCGCGCCGTCCGATTGGGTCGTTTATCTTTCTGGGTCCGACCGGCGTCGGCAAGACCGAGCTCGCCCGCGCGCTGGCGGAGTTCCTGTTTGGCGATGAGGGCGCGCTGGTGCGCATCGATATGTCCGAGTACAGCGAGCGCCACACCGTCTCGCGGCTCGTCGGGTCGCCGCCCGGCTACGTCGGTTTCGAAGAAGGTGGACAGCTCACCGAGGCCATCCGGCGGCGGCCGTTCTCGGTGGTGCTCTTCGATGAGATCGAGAAGGCGCATCCGGAGATCTTCAACGTCCTGCTGCAGATCCTCGACGACGGCCGGCTTACCGACGCCC
>JBOGSE010000294.1:0-12311 GCA_050694895.1 bacterium
GACGAGTTGTAGGGTACGATGTGGGTAACTAAATATTGAGGCGAACCTCCGAACGGGCAAACCCGGAGTGATCCGGGGACGCAAAGCCACAGGACCACGTAAAGTGTGGTCGGCTGGGTTGCCGAAGAGGAAGCACGAGCGAGGCCGGTGCTTCCACTCGGTCTCGCGTTTTGTTTCTCTGGGGATGCTCGTCGGAGCACGCGCTGTCACGATTGCAGATGGCGCGGCCGGGACACCGGGGGAGTTTGCGCTGGACGCCGACTCCGGCACGGCGAGCTGGCGCATCAACCATCTCACAGTCTCCCTGAAGCGCCCAGCGGGCAACTGAGGCGCACCGTCGCATCCCCATCCCTACTTCCCCGGTCCGGCCGCCGCCAGTTTTTCTTTTCTTGGCCGATTCCCTCGGTACTTTCGATACGCATTCGATACACGTGTGGGATTGATGGCTGGACTGCACGCCCGCTGAAGCTGCGACCGCAATTCGGCAGGCCGGGATACTACACTGACGATGTGATCCTGACGCAACCCAGGGGTGCGGCGGCTGGAGGAGCTCCGCTTTCCGGGATGAGCCTCTCGCGCCGCCCACGCGTACCTCAAGGGACGCTCACAGACAGATGATGAGAGAGATTCTCCGCCGCCGGTCGTTGGCGATGCTCCTGCCTCTTGCGGTGGGCGTGCAGGCCCTCCTGTTGGGGGCGATGGGAACTTCACCAGGGTCGAGCCAGCCGCCCCCTGTGCTCGTGGGCGCGGGTGATATCGCGTCGTGCGCGAGTCACGGGGACGAGGCTACCGCCCGACTGCTCGACGGCATCCCCGGAACGATCTTCACGGCGGGCGACAACGTGTACGAGTATGGGACGCATCAGGAGTTCATGAACTGCTACCATCCAAGCTGGGGCCGGCACAAAGCGCGAACGCGACCCGCCGCGGGCAACCATGACTACGGGACACCCGAGGCGGCGGGGTACTTCACGTATTTCGGCGTTGCGGCCGGGGAGCCGAAGCGCGGCTACTACAGCTATGATCTCGGTAGCTGGCACATCGTCGTCCTGAACAGCAACTGTTGGGCGGTCGGGGGATGTCACGCCGAATCGCCGCAACTCGAATGGCTTCGAGCGGACCTGCGGGCGCACCCCGCCCAGTGCACCGCGGCCCTCTGGCATCACCCGCGCTTCTCGTCCGGTCGACACGGGGGCATGGCGCAATTCGCGCCGATCTGGCGGGAACTCTACGCGGCGGACGCAGACCTTGTGGTCAATGGTCACGACCACTCCTATGAGCGGTTTGCGCCTCAGGATCCGCTAGGACGCCTCGACCCGCGGCGGGGCCTCCGGCAGTTCGTGGTCGGTACCGGCGGCCGCAGCCACTATCCGATTACCCGAGTGATGTCCAACAGCGAAGTGCGCCATAGCGGCACCTTCGGAGTGCTGAAGCTTACGCTCGGCCCGTCTTCGTACACCTGGGAATTTGTGCCCGAGACCGGTAAGACGTTCACCGACTCAGGGACCGCGACCTGCCACTGATTGACACCATTCCCGGTGCCGGTGTAGAATCCTCGACATCCATGAGAATGGTTCTCAATAGGGCGTCCTCGGGGGTTCGCTCACTCGCCGCGACAGCGCTGGTGGCGCTCGCGTTCGGCACCGCGCAGGCGCTGGCCGGGCCGACGGCAGCGGGTCGGGTCCCGGTTGTCGCGACGTTCTATCCGTTGTTCGAGTTCACGGCACGGGTGGGCGGCGACCGTGTGACGGTTCGTACCCTGGTCCCTGCGGGCGTCGAGTCTCACGACTACGAGCCGACGCCGCGCGATGTGGTCGCGCTCATCCAGGCGCGGGTTATCGTCTATAACGGGGCCGGGTTCGAGCCGTGGCTGCGGCGGCTGCTCCCGCAGCTTCCGGGCCGTGTGGTCACGATCAACGCGACGGAGGGACTCCCGATCCATCGGGGTACCTCCGTCGGGCGCGCAGGGCCGCCCGATCCTCATGTCTGGCTCGATCCCGTCCTTGCACAGCGGCAGGTCGATCGGATCCTCGCCGGCCTGGTCAGCGCCGACCCGGCTGGCCGGGGCACCTATGAGTCCAATGCCGCGGCGTACAAAGGCGGGCTCGGTGCGCTGCACGGGCGGATTGCCCAGACCCTGGCCCCGTGCCGGAAAAAGGTCATCGTGGTCTCGCACGCCGCCTTCGGATACTTCACGGCCCGGTATGGCCTGACACAAATTGCGATCAGCGGTCTCGAACCGGGCGAGGAGCCCTCCCCCGCCAGGATGCGGGACCTGCTACACGCCATTCGGCGGCACCGCGTGACGGTGATCTACTACGAGACCCTGATGAGCCCCCGGGTGGCCGCTGCCATTGCGCGGGAGGTCGGTGCGCGCACCCTCGTGCTCAATCCCCTCGAAGGGTTGACCGACGAAGAGCAGCGCGCGGGCAAGGACTACATGTCGATCATGGAAGAGAATCTGCGCAGTCTCGTGGCGGGGCTGGACTGTCCGTAGCGGCCACGGGCCGTCGCGGTTGACACTGCAGGTGTCGCCTTTTACCATGGGAGAACACTGAGAAGTGTTCTCACTAATCTGGAGGCGTTGATGCGTCGATCTCGACGGAGCGCCGGCCCGCGTAAGACCTGGCAGCGCGATGCCGTCGTCCGGGTGCTGACGCGCGCGGGATGTCACCTCACCGCGGAAGAAATTCACCACCGCATACGGCGCGGGGGACGACGGATAGGGCTCGCCACAGTGTACCGCACACTCGAGCTCTTCCTGCGCAGTGGCCTGGTCGAGCCGGTCCACGTTGCCGACGGCCGGATGCGATACGGGCTGGCGGCCAAGCACCACGATCACGCCATCTGTCTGACCTGCGGCAGGTGGGAACCCATGCCGGGGTGCCTGGTGTCTCGCCTGCCCCGTCATGCACCGAACGGCTTCCGCGTGACGGGTCACCAGCTCGAGGTGTACGGCTTCTGCGCTCAGTGCACTGCCTCGGGCGCACGCCGCGGTGCCGGAGCGTCCGGGCCGGAGGGAAAAGATGCCGATGCTTGATCGAGACCGCTGGACGCCTGGGTCGGCGGATCGGAGCCCGGTCGCTGAGCTCGAGCACGTGTGCTTCGACTACGGCGGCGAGCGCGTGCTCGACCAGATCTCGCTCCTGGTCCGTCGTGGCGATTTCCTCGGTATCATCGGACCGAATGGATCCGGCAAGACGACGCTGCTGCGGGTTCTTTTGAGACTCCTTCCGCCGGGCTGCGGTCACGTGCGACTGTTCGGGCAGGACGTACGCGCCTTCCGGGCCTGGCACCGCCTCGGCTACGTGCCGCAGAAGGCGACCACGTTTGAATCGCGGTTTCCTGCCAGCGTTCTCGAAGTTGTTCGGAGCGGCAGGTCGGGCCAGACGCGGCTGGCGCGACCGTTTGGAACGCACGACCATGAGGCGAGCCTCCGTGCCTTAGACACCGTGGGACTGGCGGACGTGCGTGACCGGCTCATCGGAAGTCTCTCCGCCGGTCAACAGCAGCGCGTCTTTATTGCCCGCGCGCTGGTCCGTGATCCCGAAGTGCTCGTGCTCGACGAGCCGACCGTGGGGGTCGATCTTGACGCGCAGGAACAGTTCTACGGTCTGCTGCGCGAGCTCAACCGGGAAGGCAGGACGCTGATCCTGGTCTCTCACGACATCGCCGTTGTCGCAAGGGAAGTCACGCAGCTCGCCTGTCTGAACCGCACCCTTGTTTTCCACGGCCCGCCCGACGAAGCCGTCGCGACCGGAGCGCTCGCCCAGATGTATCGGGCCGGCAGTCTGGTCGTGGCCCACCGTCACTAACTCTTCCGTATGCCGGAAATTCTTCAGTACGGCTTCATGCAGCGCGCGCTGCTTGCCGGGCTCCTCATCGGCGTCATCGCGCCGACGATCGGCATCTTCCTCGTCCTGCGCCGTCTCAGCCTGATCGCGGACACGCTCGCCCATGTTGCCCTGGCCGGGGTGGCCGGCAGCCTTCTTCTGAAGGCGCATCCGCTGGCAGGTGCGCTTTTGGTGAGCCTGGGGGGCGCGATCGGCATCGAGCGCCTGCGCGCGTCCGGGCTCCTCGGTGAGGCCGCGCTGGCCATCTTCCTGTCCGGAGGGCTTGCCACAGCCGTCGTGCTCATCAGCCTGGCCCGGGGGTTCACGGTAGACTTGTTTTCTTACCTCTTCGGCGCCATCACGGTCGTGCAACCCGGCGACCTGTGGCTGATTGTCGCGCTTGGGGTCATCGTTCTTGGCGTGATCGCTCTGCTCTATAAAGAATTGTTTGCGATCGCGTTCGACGAGGAAGGCGCTCGCGTCCAGGGTGTTCCGGTGAACGCCCTGAATCTGCTCCTGACCGCCCTTGTCGCGGTGACCGTAGTCTCTGCGATGCGCGTCGTCGGCATCCTCCTGGTGAGCGCGCTCATGGTGATCCCGGCGGTGACGGCTCTGCGGCTGTCGAGGTCCTTCCGCCAGACCCTCTGGATATCGGTGATCTGTTCGGTGATAGCGGTGCTCGCGGGACTGCTCGCGTCGTTCTATCTCGACGTCGCGGCCGGCGGGGCGATCGTGCTGGTTGCGCTCGCGATCTTCGGTGCCGCGAGCCTGCTCGGCCGGCGCGTAGCGTGAGCGGACCGGGGCGGGCCGTTGTGGGGATATGGATATGTCGCCGTGAGCATTTCGTTACACGCCGGACGGACAATGGTGAACGGTGTTGGAGATTCTAGCCGTGACGATGGCCAACCGGGCCCTACGACGTTCTCACAGCATCGCGGCCGTCATTGCCCGGACCGCCGGCCTGTTTGGGGCGGGACTCTTTGTTGCAATGAGTTTCATCGTACAGGCCGGGGATGTCGCGGCTCACTCGAAACTCGACCGGGCCGATCCGAAGCCTGGGAGCACGGTTGCGACTCCGCCGAAGAAAGTCATGGTCTGGTTCACCATGACCCCCGGGGAAGAACTGGATTCGAAACGGAGCACCCTTACTGTCACCGACAGCCGGGGGAAGCGCGTAGACGACGGCAGAGGCGGCGTGGATCTGACCGACATGGACCGCCGCACGCTGGTGGCCGGCCTGAAGTCGATCGGCCCGGGCACCTACCTTGTTCGCTGGAAGGCCGTCACGAGTCCGGATCGGGATGTGGCTTCGGGGAGTTTCCGGTTCACTGTGGCCAAGAAATAGAGTAGCGGTCGGGCGTCAGACGGCAGCCGCGAGCGCCTTGTGGGCGATTTCGGCCAGAATCTCGATAAACTCCGGCGAGGCGTTCAAAGACTTCGTGCGGACCAGCCGCATCTTGAGCCGGTCCGCGAGTTGCTTCGCCTCGACGTCGATGTCATAAAGCACTTCCAGGTGATCGGCCACAAATCCAATCGGGCAGATCACCACGTTCCCGATCCCCTTTCCATGCAGGTCGCGGATGGCGTTTTGGACATCGGGCCCCAGCCACGGCTCTCCTGTGGCGCTGGCGCTCTGAAACGCGAATGACCACCGGTTGACATCCGCGGCCGCCGCCACGGCCTTCGACGCGTCCACGAGCTGCGTTGGGTAGGGATCGCTCCATTCGATGATGCGCTTGGGCAGGCTGTGCGCGGTGAAGATGACCGCCGCCGCCTCCGGGTGGGGCAGTTCGCGCAGCGCCTCCCGCACGCGCGTGCCGAGGGCACTGATCAAACCAGGGTGCCGGTGCCACGACTCCACGCAGTGCAGGATCGGGCCGCCGTGCTTTTCGGATGCGGTCTGAGCCGTCGTGATGTAGGCGCCGACGCTCATCCGTGAGTAGTGCGGGGCGAGCGTGATCGCGACCGCCCGGCGCACGCCTTCGCGATGCATCCGTTCGACCGCCTCTTCGATGAACGGATGCCAGTGCTTCATCCCGACATAGACGCGACGTCCCAGCCGCGCCGCGAGCGCGTCTGCGGTGGCCTGTGTGATCGTCAGTAGGGGCGATGATCCGCCAATTGCCGCGTAACGATCCGCCAGACCGTTGATCTGTTCGGGGCTGGGTGCTCGGCCGCCGCGGATGTGGGTGTAGTAGGGCGCGATGTCGGCCGGGGTTGCGGGAGTGCCGTATGCCATGAGAAGAACGGCGTCCGAGGGAGTCATGCTTTCACAAAGAATAGCACACAGCATGAGCACGCTCATTGAGACACCCGTTCGGCCCAACATCGTCGTCATGACGCTGGGCGGGGAGGTTATGCACACCGCCTACGGTACGAACTGCACGGCGATCATCGGACACGACGCCGTGATTCTGGTGGATCCGCTGATCGCGCCGGTGCACGCGCGTCTGATCGAACAGGCGGTGCGGGCACGCACATCCGCCCCGGTGCGCTTTGTCGTGCTGACGCACCACCACACCGACCACGCGCTCGGATCGTCATGGTTTGCTCGGCAGGGGGCCCTGGTCTTGGCGCACCGCGTCTGCGCCGAGCGCATGGCCGCGGAGCATCCCGGGCTCATCGCCTCGCGCCGCGCGCACCCCGAGCTGCGCGAGCTGTTTGCCGACGCGGAGCCCACGCATCCCTCCGTCACGTTCGATGAGGGCCTGACGGTGCGTGTGGATGACTTCGAGGTCGAGGTCTGGCATCCCGGATGGGTGCATACGCCGGGTGACGCGTTTCTCTACGTGCCGGCAGAGCGCGTGGCGATCTGCGGGGATCTGCTCTTCAACGGCTACCACTACAATTACGAGGACGCATCGCCGACAGGTGTGCGAAAGGGCCTGGAGGCCCTGCGCGCCCTCGACGCCGAGGTGTTCGTGCCCGGCCATGGGCCGGCCGCCGGTGTGGACGCCATTGAGCGACAGGCAGACTATCACGACGCGGTTGAGACGATCGTCCGCGAGACCCGCGACTCCGACGAGGCGGCCGTGATAGAAGCGATCCGGGCCCGCTTTCCGGAGTATCGTCTGGGCATCATCCTCCGTACGGCCGTCAGACTGTTCCGGGAGTCCGGCGCGCGCGTGGACTCGGGGTGAATGGACCGGCCGGCGTAATCATCCGGGCCGCGCGGCCTGAGGATGCGCCCGCGATTGCGCGCGTGCACGTGGACTCCTGGCGGACGACCTACCGCGACGTCATGCCCTCGGAATTTCTCGCCGGACTCTCATATGAGCGCCGTGAACGGCAGTGGACCGGGACGCTGGGTGATCCCGACGCCGGCTTCGTCTTCGTAGCCGAGGACGCCTCACGCGCCGTCGTCGGGTTCGCGGCCGGGGGACGCGAGCTGAGCGGCGATCCGGTCTACACGGGTGAACTCTACGCCGTGTACATTCTCGAGGCGCATCAGGGAAAAGGTCTGGGACGCCGCTTGATGGCCCGCGTGGCGGATCGCCTCGTGCGGGCCGGCAGACCCGCGATGCTCCTCTGGGTGCTGGCGGACAATCTTCAGGCGCGGCGGTTCTATGAGAAGCTCGGCGGCGAGCAGCTCCGCGAACAACAGATCGACATCGGCGGGACAAGGTACGACGAAGTCGCGTACGGGTGGCGCAACGCCGGTGCGCTTGCAGGAATGGCTTAGTTTGACGCGTTCAAGATTTCCAGCGCAACATCTTTCATCGAACGCCGGCTGTCGCGGCTCAATTTCTGAATTTTGCCGAACGCCTCCGCCTCCGACAACCCTTCGCGCCGCATCAGCGCACCCTTGGCGCGCTCGATGAGCTTACGGGTCTCCAGTGCGTCTTCCAGGCTTCGGATCTCGCCCGAGAGCGCACCCAGGTTCTTGAAGTGTGTGAGGGCGAGCTCAATCGTCGGCACCAGATCGGCTTCTTTGATCGGCTTCACCAGGTAGGCCATGACGCCGAGCCGCTTGGCACGGTCTACATAGTCGCGATCGCCGTAGGCCGTGAGCACCACGATCGGCCGGGGGCCCTCGGCGAGCAATTGCTCGGCCACCGCCAGGCCGTCGGGCTCGGGCATCTTGATGTCCACAAACACCAGATCGGGGTCGAGTTTGCGGACCAGATCGAGCGCGCGGCGTCCATCGCCGGCCTCGCCCACGACCTGATACCCTGCTTCGGTGAGCATCGTCTTCAGGCCCATGCGGATCAGGGCCTCGTCGTCGGCGACCAGTACGCGCAGTGAAGGCATGTCCGGTGCCTAGCGCGGCAGCCCCGGCGCGCCCTCACGCACGCGAGGAATTGTGAGAACCGCCCTCGTCCCGGCGCCGTTTCCTCGCAGGGCGAAGCCGCCTTTGAGGTCTTCGGTCGCGAGGGCCTGCACGATCTTCAGGCCCAGGTTGTCGGATGCCGCCGGCGCGGTCTGGCCCTTTTCTGTCGAGACGCCGACGCCGTCATCGGCGACCTCCACGACCCATTCCCGATCGCTCTGCGCGAGCAGGATGCGAATGTGTCCCTCCACGCGGCCGGGGAACGCGTGCTCCATAGCATTCTGCACCAGTTCGGTCACGGCGAGCGCGACCGAGGTGGCCTGCTGGGAAGGCATGTAGAGGTCTTCGCCTTCCACCGTGACCTCCACGCGTAGCGGCGGGCGCGCCATCGTCTGACTGACCGTTCCGGTGACGCGCTCCAGCAGATCGCGCACGTTGATGAGCTTGAAGCCCTCGACCGAGAGAATCTCGTGGACCGCGGCGATGCTGAGAATGCGGTTGATCGTCTCGGTCAGTACCTCGCGGCCCGACACCTCGCGCCCATCGCGTAGCTGCAGCCGCAGCAGCATCGCAATCGTCTGCAGGTTGTTCTTCACCCGGTGGTGCATCTCGCGTACGATCACCGAGCGCACGATGAGTGAAGAGTTTTCGATCGCCAGCGCGGTCTGATTGGCCAGGGTCGAGAGCAGCGAGATCTCGTCTCTGGTGAACTGGTGCGGCCGGTCCTTGTAGCAGTTGAAGACCCCGATGACCTTGTCGCGCACGACCAGCGGCACCACCAGAAGCGCGCGCAACCCTTCCTCGCGCGCCATGTCTTTGTGGATGAAGCGCGGGTCGTCCAGGACGTCAGCGACCGCGATGGGCTGCGCGGTCTGCGCGACGAGGCCGACGATGCCCTCGCCCGCGCGCAGGCTCGGCCGGCCGTGATACCGTTCGCCCGCCCTGTGCGACGCGGTGAGGACCAGCTCGCCGCTCTGCTCGTCAAGCAGCATCAGCGAGCACAGGCGCGCATCCAGCATCCCGGTCGCCATCTCGACGATGAGACGGAGGATCTCCTCCAGATAGAGTGGCGACGTGATCGTCTTGCTGGCCTCGGCCAGGGTGGAGAGCTCCATGATCTGCCGCCGCATGTTGTCGTACAGGGTCGCCTTCTCAATGGCGCCGGCGGCCAGGTCGGCGATGATGCTCAAGAGTTCGATTTCGTCGGGCCCGTATTCGTGCACCGCGGTCGTCTGTACGTTCATGGCGCCCAGCACTCTTCCCGCGGTCCGTAGCGGCACGGCCAGCAGCGAGCGGAACGCGTCTTCGCGCGTGCCCGGAACGTAGACGAACCGCGGGTCGCTGGCCGCATCGCTGCTGTGGACCGGCTCGCCGGTCCGTGCGGCCGAGCCCGTCAGCCCTTCCCCAAACCGCAGGCGCGCCCGGCCGATCGACTCCGGGGCGAGCCCGGTCGTGGCTTTGAGCATGATGTACTCGGCGGCGGGATCGAGCAGGTAGATCGAGCACGAGTCCATACCCATGACCTCGGCGCTCTTGCGCGTGATAAGCTGCAGCGTCGAGTCAAGGTCGACCGCGGCGCTAATTGTCTGGCTGATCTCCCTGAGGGCCGCGATCTCGGCTTCCTTGCGTTCGAGGCGGTCCTTCGCCGATGGCGTGGGGCTCGTAGGGCTCGTCACTTCGCGACGGTGAATTCCAGACGGGCGCCCGGGGTGATTCCCTTGCGCTGGAAATAGCCCTGATTGACCTCCAGCGCGTACCGGTAGGTCGCTTTGGGTTCGTAGATCGGCCACGGTCCGGCCAGCGGATCAACCGCGACCGCCATGCCCTGAATCTCCAGCAGGCGCCACTGTTTGTCGATGAAGCCGATCGACAGGGGGATGAGTGTATTCCTCATCCAGAAGCCCCACTTGCCATCCTGCTCGAACATGAAGAGCATACCCGCATTCTCGTCCAGCGTCTTGCGAAACATCAGGCCGTAACCGTGTGCTTCGCTGGTATTGGCCACCTCGACCGTCAGCTTCACCTTGCGGCCGTTCTGGAGTATGGTGAGCGCGCCGCGGCCGAACTGCGGGGTCGGGCCGGCCGCTGCCATGACGGTCCCTACGATCAGGGTGGCGGCCAGCAGAAGAAGCCTTCGTATCGCGCGCATCTTCATCGGTCTGACATTCCTCGTCTCATGATATCGTACGTCGGGCCGTCGATGTTCGTTCGCTACGCCCCGGGGCTACCCTTGTCGCGGCCGCGCGTATTGCCGCCGCCCAAGCTCATACACATCATTCCCATAGATGTCGTTGGCGACGACCGCCGGGAAGCGGTCGACCTCAAACCGGTATACGGCTTCCGGCCCGAGTTCCGGAAAGGCCACGACGTCGGCCGACACCACCCGCTGCCCCAGGAGTGCGGCGGTGCCTTCGACGGCGGCGAAGTACACCGCCCGGTACCTGCGCAGGGCTTCGCGGACCTCGGCCCCCCGCCGGCCCTTGCCGATCATCCCTTTGACCCCGGCGGCGGCCAGAAGCGCCGGCGTGTAAGTATCCATCCGCGTCGCCGTGGTGGGACCGGCGGCACCAATGGGACGGCCCGGGCGCGGCGGGGTCGGCCCGCAGTAATAGATAACCTGTCCCGCCAGGTCAACGGGCAGTGCGTCGCCCCGCTCGAGCATCCGATGGAGGAGCTCGTGTGCCGCGTCCCGTGCTGTGTAGAGGACGCCAGTGATGAGCACCGGGTCGCCGGCCTTCAGGCGCCCAATCACATCATCGGCCAGTGGGGTCACGATGTGCACCGGTTCCATCGGCATGGTCGGCTAGATCTCGATGCTCTTGGCTCGATGAGAATGGCAGTCGAGGTTGACGGCCACCGGAGAACTTGCGATGTGCGTACCATATCCCTCGACGTGCACGGCCAGCGCCGTCATCCGCCCGCCAAATCCGGCCGGGCCAATCCCCAGCCCGTTGATGCGCTCCAGCAGCCGTGCTTCGAGCGCCGCAAGGTCGGGATCGGGAGACGGCGCGCCCACTGATCGCAGCAGCGCGCGCTTCGCCAGCAGCGCGGCCTTCTCGAAGGTTCCGCCCAGACCCACGCCAACAACCACTGGAGGGCTGGTATTCGGCCCGGCGCGCTCGAGGGTCTCGACGACGAACTCTTCAATTCCACCACGACCTGCCGCGGGCGTGAGCATCTCCAGCCGGCTCATGTTGTCGCAGCCCGCGCCCTTGGCCACCATGCCGATCGTGAGGCGATCGCCGGGAACGATGTCGTAGTAGACGATGGCCGGCGTATTGTCGCCGGTGTTCTCGCGCCGCAGCGGGCTGCGCACCACGGAATTCCGCAGATAGCCCTCGGCATACCCGCGCCGCACCCCGGCCTGGATCGCGTCGGACAGCGCGCCGCCGGTCACCCGTACGTCCTGCCCGAGATCGACGAAGAGCACAGCCTGGCCGGTATCCTGGCAGATCGGATACCAGTCTTCGCGTGCGACGCGGGCGTTCTCAAGAATCTGCTCTAGCACTTTTCGGCCGAGCGGCGACTCTTCGGCATCACGGGCCCGCTCCAGCGCGGCCAGCATGTCCGGCTGCATTTTATGGTTGACTTCTATACACAGGTCTGCGATGGCGCCGGTGATGGTCTCGGTCTGGATCTCACGCATACACCTCACTCCTGTCGGCTTCTGTTCGCTTCACGGGCGTTCAGCGCGCGCGCGACCGCGAGCACGCGCTGTGCGATGCGCACGGTCATGGCGTCTGCCATCTCGCCGTCGACGACGAAGACGCCGGCACCTGCCCGTCCGGCCGTCGCCATGACACGCTCAGCCCAGGCCACGCGTTCGGGTGGAGGCGCGAAGATGCGGTTGAGCACGGGAAGCTGCTCGGGATGGATCGCCGCTTTGCCTGCAAAGCCGAGCTCGGCCGCACTCATCGCATCACTTTCCAGACCCGCCAGGTCACCGAGGCGGAAGTACGGCGTGTCAAGTGCGTCGATGCGCGCCGCGGCGGCCGCGGCGACCACCACCGAACGGGGATGAAGCAGCGCCTGCGGGGTGCGCTGCCCGCCCGTGTCAACGAGATAGTCACCTGCGCCGAAGAACAGCCCGCTGACGCGCGGATGGCACGATGCGATGGCGGCCGCGGCCAGCAGCCCGCGGGCCGTCTCGATATGTGGCAGCAGATCGACCGGTTGGCCCTCAAGCGCGCGGGCCACGGCGAGGACCT
>JBOGSE010000295.1:0-7214 GCA_050694895.1 bacterium
TGATCCTGATGGACGAACTCCTGGGTCTGTGGCAGTCGGACCGGAAGACCGTCGTCTACATCACTCACGACATCGAAGAGGCGCTTCTGCTGGGTGATCGCGTCATCCTGATGACCGCGCGTCCGGGAATGCTCAAGGCGACCTACGACGTGCCGTTCACCCGTCCCCGCGGCATGGAGCTCATGGCCAGGCCCGAGTTTGCCCGGCTTGCCTATCGGATTTGGGAGGCGCTGCGCGAAGAGGCCATCGCGGCCATGGGATCGAGCACGACGCGCGCCCGTGCGCCGGTTGCCACGGCATGACCGGCGACCAACGCGATCGCCTGCTCGCCGTTGGTGCGCCGCTCGCCTTGCTCGTGCTGTGGGAGGGCGCCGTGCGCGTCGGCCTCCTCGACGCGCGCTTCTTTCCACCGCCATCGCTCGTGCTCGCGACGTTGGTCCGTTTGCTGGCCGACGGGACGCTGATCGAGCATACCGCGGTGAGCGTCGGCAGGGTCCTAGCGGGATTCGCCATCGGGACGACCGTCGGACTGGCGTCGGGGTTGATGCTCGGAACGGTGCGGACCCTGCGCGTCGCGTTGGAGCCGGTGATTTCCGCGCTCTACGTCCTCCCGAAGGTGGCCATCCTGCCGCTGGTGATGCTGATCTTCGGCCTTGGGGAGCAGTCCAAGATCGCGCTTGTCGCCATCGCGACATTCTTCGTCATTGTGATCAACACGACGGCCGCGGTCGTCGGTGTGGAGCCCCTCTACCTGGAGGCCGGACGCGCGTTCGGCGCCGGCCGCAGGCAGTTGTTCGGACACATCATTTTGCCGGCTGCGCTGCCCGCGATCGTCACCGGGCTGCGTCTGGCCCTGGGCACCGCCCTGATCGTCATCATCGCCGCCGAGTTTGTAGCGACGCAGCAAGGGATTGGCTACTTCATCTGGCTGGCCTGGAACACGCTTCGCCCCGAGGCCATGTTCGCCGGATTCATCGTCATCGGGGTGCTGGGGGCGCTGTCGTACGGCGCCGTGCAGCGGATCGGCCGGGCCTTGATGCCGTGGATGGAGCATGACTCGCCGGGTGGGGGGAGGATCGACCATGCGTAGGAACTTGCGCCTGACCGCCGCCCTGTGTGTGGCGGCTGTCATCCTGATAGTGGGCAATGCGCCCGGGGGGCACCTGCAAGCGGGTCCGGCGCCGGTGAGCGAGCGCGTCGTCGTCGCGCATGTGCCGCTGATCAACTTTGCCACGCTGTACGTGGCGATCGAGCGCGGCTTCATGCGTGAACAGGGCATCGAGATCGACCTGCAGCGCGTGGCATCGGGAACCGAAGCGCTGGCGTTCCTCGCGCAGGATCGCCTCGATGTCGGCGCGATCGGCCTGGCGGCCGCGATCTTCAACGCCTTCAACCGGAAGCTCGACCTCCGGATCGTCGCCTCTACCTCGACGTGGGGACAGCGACACGGCACCCGCATCCTTACCCGGGTAGATCTCTTCGATTCCGGTGAGGTGCGCTCGGTGCGTGAATTGAAAGGGCGGCGGGTCGCGATCGCAGGCGGGCCAGGGTCCGCGGGGCACTATCTCTTCTTGCTAGGCGCGCGGCGTGGCGGCATCGGGGCCCGCGACTTTGAGCTGATCAACCTGCCCAACCCCGAACACGGTCCCGCCCTTCGCGCGGGCCGGTTGGACGCGTCTTTGACCGGCTCACCGTTCGCCTCAGCAGCGCTGGCACAGTTCATGGCGCGTCCTCTGTTGGAAAATTTCGCGCCGGGCACGGCGACGACGGTGTTTGCCTATTCGGGCGGATTCATGAAGAATCGGCCGGAGGTCGCTACGCGCTTCCTCATGGCGCTGATCCAGGCCGCGCGTGCGATGCAGGGCCAGAAGTACCTCGAGGCCGACAACGTGGCCGCCTATAAGAAGTACACGGGCGTGCGGGATGAAGTCCTGCAGGCCGAGCCCCCGCTCCTCTACGATCCCAGCATGGGCATCGTGACGAGCTCCCTCGTCGACATGGAGAAGACCTTCCGTGAGGCCGGCATGGGCGATTATGCAGCGGCGATCCCGCTGGAGGCGATGGTCGAGCGGCGATTCCAGCAGGAAGCGTTGAAGCGGCTGGGGCGCTAGCGCCGTGCGCCGGATAGGGCGAGCCCGACCACGCGGACCAGGCGGTGCCGCACAGGATCAGGCGCGAGGCTGCATTCCTCCAGGGTCACTGCGCCAAGAAGTGGTATAGAGTCAGGATCTCCAAAGATACAGATAGACGGGACTGTGACTCCGTCGGCAGTGATTAGCGCCCAGCCCGACTCGCGTTCGGCGATCTGACCGTTCGCCATCTGCAGTTCCCGGCGATCGGCGACTGGGATATCCAGCCGGTCGAGAAGGGGCCGCGGGATCCACGTCCAGGTGGCCCCAGTGTCTACCAGAGCCTCAATGGTCTCAAAAGCCGACCCATCGAGCCGGCCAACCCGAATCGGGTAGTAGAACGTCCCCATTCGCGCTCGTCTGCCCTGCCGTTCCACGAGAGTATCTTACACCCTATCTATCGGCCGGAGTAGCATAGACCTACAGGGCTCAACCCACAAGGGAGGCGCGCGTCATGCGATCGGACATCACGGTGGGCGTCACGTTCCCCGACTACGAACTGACTGACCACACGGGGACTCGCCGAAAGCTCTCCGACGTGCAGGGCAGCGACCCGATGATCCTCATCCTCTCGCGTGGACACTTCTGCCCCAAAGACCACCGCCAGCTGCAGAACTACGTCGCGTTCTATCCGGAGCTCAAGGTCGGCTACACGCGGATCGTGACGATCACGACGGATGCGCTGCTCGTGCTCAACGAGATGCGTGACAAACTAGGCGCGCAGTGGCCGTTCTTGTCGGACCCGCAGCGCAATATCCAGAAGGACCTGGACATTCAGGAGTACACGGACACGCACAACGATCCCATGATCCCCCACACCTTCGTGCTGGAACCGGGGCTCCGGATCTTCAAGATCTACAACGGCTACTGGTTCTGGGGACGGCCCTCGCCAGAGGACCTGCGGCGTGACCTGCGCGAGATGCACCAGAAGATCAGACCGGACTGGGACATCTCGGCGCCCGAGTTGCGCGCGGCGTGGGAGCGCGGCGAGAAGGACCGGTTTTTCCCCTACGGCAAGACGCGGAGAGCCATCGCGGAGTCAGCGGGCAGCTAGTCTCCGCTGCCTGGACGCGGCCCACTGGAGCACCCTGCCTCGGTGCCGCGACAGCCAGTTCGTGGCGCTTGCCGGCGCGACGCGACGCACCGCGTCCCATCCCTGCCGCTCTTCGCCAAGGAGCGCATGCGTCGCATAGAGGCCGAGCGCCGCGCCCCGGATGCTCTGCGCGATCGCGTCGTCACGGGGCGTTTGTGCGATGAGGCCGCGGAGCTCAGCCGTCCACAGCCCGATGTCCTTCCGCACCACCGCAGGGAAGGTCCGCGTGCAGTCGTGAAAGCGCCCGTCCCGGTAGCAGGCGACGAGCGGCATCCTCGCCGGGGAGCACGCGTAGCAGAGAGTGTCGAAGTAGGCGAATTGATCGTCACCCAGCACCAGTTCGGGCCGGCCGTCGTGGTCGAGATCGACGACTTGTACTCCTCCGGCGTTCCCCGCCTCGTAGAGAAGAAGCACACGCGCAACGGGCTCTAAGGCAAGGAAGTACAGTGTCCAGCAACAGTGAGCACCGCCGGTGTACGTTTGCACGACCAGCTCGGGAACCCCATCGCCGGTCACATCCCTGCACTCGACGGAGAAGACCGTTGGACCGATCTCGATATCGCCCGCGATGGACCACGCGATGCGCCCGTCCTTCTGGACGCGCACGCGGGTCGGCCAGCCTGGGGGCGAGCCGAGTCGGGTCGGTCTGTCGCTGACCACATCATGCCCCGCGCACCGGAGACTCGGAGCGGGAGGTCGTGGTGTTTGCGCGGGCAGCGGAGCGGGGAAAATGGCGGTTACGGCGAGCGCTACACCCTGGAAGAAAAGGAATAGGGCAGCCGCCACAGGACGTTTGATGGGATGCTTCATCGCAATCATCATAGGAAGTGTACCTCGGAGGTGGGGAAAATGGACCTTGCACTCTTTATTCTCCGACTGGTTGTCGGTTTGCTTTTCGTCGGGCACGGCGGCCAGAAACTTTTCGGCTGGTTCAAGGGCCCGGGGATGAAGGGGTTCACCGGTTGGGTGGGATCGATGGGATACCGCCCGGCGCACATCTGGGCGTGGCTGGGCGCTCTGGCCGAGTTCGGCGGGGGTCTGCTGTTCACGCTCGGCCTTTTCAGCCCGCTGGGCTCGCTTGGGATTGCCGCGTCGATGTTGACCGCGATCGCCAAAGCTCACTGGCCGAAGGTCTGGAATACAGAGAATGGCATGGAATTTCCGCTGACAAATCTGGCCGTCGCTGTCGCCGTTGGGATTGCCGGCCCAGGGGCGATCTCGCTCGACGCCATGTCGGGTACGCAGCTGCCGGGCTGGCTTGCAACGCTCGGCGTGATCCTGGTGCTGGCCGGCTGGATCGTCGGACTCGTGATTTCGGGCGCGCGTCCGCAGCAAACCACAGCAGCAAGCACACGCTGAACCACGACTGAAGCGGCGACCGCGGGCCGCTTGGTTGACACCAGCGGCCACGTCATGCTATAAGAAACTCAAACTGAAGATCGGATTTGGGCCGTGAAGCCCCCTCTGCGGGGGCTTCTGGCGTTTATGGGGCCGGGACGCCTCTTCCATGGGCGTCCCGTCTGCGTTGCACGCGAGACTCGTACGGTGGGAGGAGTGATCGCAATGCCTTCAACGCCGGCAATCGTCGGCGCGGACACCGCGTGGATGCTCATCGCTACCGCCCTGGTGCTCCTCATGACCCCGGCGCTGGGGTTCTTCTACGGGGGGCTCGTGCGAGCGAAGAACGCGCTGAACACCCTGATGATGAGTTTCGCCGCGCTCGGCTTCGTGGGGATCGGCTGGGCGCTCTTCGGATACTCCCTCGCGTTCGGCCCCGGGACGGCCTGGCTGGGTGATCTGTCGCGGGTCTTCCTCAGGGGCGTCGGCCTCGAGCCGCAGGGGACAATTCCCCATCTGCTGTTCATGGCCTATCAGGGAACGTTTGCGATCATCACCGCCGCCTTGATTTCTGGAGCCATCGTCGAGCGGATGCAGTTCAAAGCCTATCTGGCTTTCCTGACCCTGTGGGGGATTGTCGTGTATGCCCCTATCGCTCACTGGGTCTGGGGTGGCGGATGGCTCGGGAAACTTGGGGCGCTGGACTTCGCCGGCGGCACGGTCGTGCACATCAACGCCGGCGTCGCCGCGGTGGTCGCGGCCCTTGCCCTGGGCGCGCGCAAGGACTATGCGCGCCGGGCGATCCTGCCTCACAATGTTCCATTCACCCTGCTGGGGGCCGGGCTGCTGTGGTTTGGGTGGTTCGGGTTCAACGGGGGAAGCGCGCTCGCGGCGAACGGAATCGCGGCGCTGGCGTTCACGAATACCATGCTGGCACCCGCGGCCACGCTGGTCGTGTGGACCCTTCTAGATTACACGCGCACCGGAAAGGCAACGGCTGTGGGGGGTGCGACCGCTATCGTCGTGGGGCTGGTCGCCGTCACACCGGCCGCGGGATTCGTCAGCCCGATCGCCGCTGTCGCGCTGGGGGCGATCGCCGCGATCCCCAGTTACTATGTGATTCAGTGGCGCGCGCGTACGCGGCTCGATGATTCCCTGGATGTGCTCGCCGCGCACGGTGTCGGTGGCACGGTCGGCGCGGTCCTAACCGGCATCCTGGCGCAAAAGGCGTGGAACGGTGTGGCCGACGGGCTGCTGTTCGGCAACCCGGCGCAGGCCGGCATTCAGGTCCTTGCCGTGCTGGCCGCGATCGCGTACAGCGGCGGCGGCACACTCGTGCTCCTGAAAGTCGTGGGCCTCTTTACTTCCCTGCGGGTCACCGAGCCGGATGCCGAAGGGCTGGGACTGGATGTCAGCCAGCACGGCGAGGAGGCCTACACGACCGGGGAAGGCGCTATTCTCGTGCCCTCAGAGTTCGCTCCGGCCAGTTCGAAAGCGGCCCTGGAGCCGACGGCGGAGCGGGCATGAAGCTTGTGGTCGCGATCGTCAGGCCGGAGAAGCTCGGCGACGTGCTCGAGTCGCTCTTCCGTGCCGAGGTGCGCGGTCTGACGATCAACCGCGTGCAGGGCCACGGCGGCGAGACAGAGCGCGTAGAAACCTATCGCGGCGCGACGGTCAAGATGGAACTCTCTGAGAAGGTGCGCCTGGATATTGGGGTTTCCGATCATTTTGTCGAGCCCACAGTGCGGGCGATCCTGGGAGCGGCCCGGACGGGAGAGGTTGGAGACGGCAAGATCTTCGTTCTGCCCGTCGAGAAAGTCTATCGCATCCGCACCGGCGAGCGGGATGAAGCGGCGGTGACGCCCGTAGGCTGATCTAAGTGATCTGAGGAAGTGCGCCTAGCGTTCCGCGGCCGCACAACGGCCGGTCTGGTCCAAGCGGCGCAGGCGGAGGGACACATCCTCCGCTACACCGTCGGGAGAGAAGCCCGAGGGGGAGGTTCCTCTGCGAGAGGAGTCATCCCCCTCGGGCCTCTGCACATGGAGGACTGAGATCATCACGATACCGTCGACATGGAATCGCGAGCGCGACGCGTGCGGCACAGGATTCGTTGCCGACCGCCGCGGCCGGCACAGCCACGACATTTTACAAAAGGCGCTCGTGGCCGTGGGCGCCATGAGCCATCGGGGGGCGCTGGCGGCCGACGCCAAGACCGGCGATGGCGCCGGCGTCCTGACGCATATCCCCTACGCCATCTTGCGCAGGGATCTGCGCCTCCGGATTCCCAACGCTGATCTCGGCGCGGGCATGGTGTTCCTGCCTCAGGCGACAGACCGGGCGCGCGCGGCCAGGACGCTTGTCGATACGGCGCTCGAAGCAGGCGGGGTGCGGGTGCTGGGATGGCGCGAGGTGCCCGTGGATCCGTCGGCCCTGGGTGATCACGCCCGGCGTACGCAGCCTGTGATCGCGCAGGTGGTGGTCGCCCGGCCGGAGGGGCTGAGCGACGATGCCTTCGAGCGATTGCTCTATTGCCGGCGCCGCGTCATCGAGAAGCGGGCGGCCTCCGAAGGCCTGGCGCTCTCTATCCCCTCGCTATCGCACGCGACCATCGTCTACAAGGGCCTGCTCGTCTCACCGCAGCTGCCGCGCTTCTA
>JBOGSE010000296.1:0-8990 GCA_050694895.1 bacterium
CCCCTGGGGGTATTGCGATCAGGGCTGGATTTCTGCCGGAGGTGACAAAGACGTTCATCTGTCCATATGTCGGACTCTCCTGACGATCGTCGACCAGAACGAACTTGGCCGCACCGTGGCTGACAAAAAACCAATCCCACAAGCCCCGATGCTTGTGGAAGGCCCTGATAACGCCCCGCGCAAAATTGCCGACGAGGTAGATCTGACCGAACGTCGTGAAGTACGGATCTGTCGCCCGGAGGATCTCGATGAGGTACCCTCGGTCATCGACGTTCGGCGCGAGGGCTACGAAGGCGCCGTCTTTGATGGTGCTCTGGTTCGGCCTGCCGGTTCGGATGTCGATCTGTCGCATGTGCCCTTCCCAGGGGCACCGTTTGGCCCCAGATCTGTTGCCTATGTGACAACCTGCGGCCGGGAACGCAGGTGGGGAGCGCGACGGTGGGCAGGATGACTTTCACGACGACGAATGCCGGGATTCTCTTCATTGATTCTCTGGACGAAGGCTGACTACCTTTCTCGATTACTGGGGGGATGCTGCCGAGACTTCCGGAGACGTGCCCATCAAGATACGCTGAGAGAGGAAATCGGAGGAGCCGTGCGGAAGGATTCCGCCTTACCGTTCACTGGGTCAGGAGAATCTCCATGGTAAGCCGCGCGACTATTGCCACGGCCGTTGTGTTGTTGTTGGCGACAGGCCACGGCGCCATCGTGGCCGGGCCTCCACCCGCGGGCGCATCCCGCATCGAAGCGCTCACCCACAACGCCCGAAGCGTTCTCAGGGCCGGAGAGTCGTTCACCGTGACACTGCGGGGTAGCCTGGGAGGAACGGCCAGCTTCGACGTCTTCGGGGTCGTTGCGGATGTCAGGATGCGCGAAGCACGCCCCGGCGTGTACGGTGCGCAGCCCGCGGTGTACTCGGGGAGTTACACTGTCCGGGCCGGAGACGGTGCGCGTCAGGCCGTCGTGATGGCCACCCTGAAAGTGGGCAGCCAGGAAGTTGTCGCCTCGGCCGACCGGCCGATCACGGTCGATACGCGTCCGCCTGAAATCATTACGCGCCAGCCTGCGCACGAAGCGCGCCTGACCAACATCCGGCCGAACATCGTCGTAAACTTCATTGACGGCGAATCCTCTGTGAATCCGGGAGCGGTGAGGCTCCTGGTAAACGGCCGAAGCGTGACGGCCGACGCTTCTATCACGGAGACGTCAATCGCGTACAACCCGCAGGCCCCGCTGTCCCCCGGCCGCGTCCAGATCGAGCTGGTCCTCTCGGATCGGGCGGGGAATACCGAACGCACGGAGTGGGCTTTCACTATCGCGCCATCTGACGAACTCATTCGATCGGTGACCATCAATCCGACCGCCGCTCTGAAGTCCGGCGATATTCTGACTGTCGTTGCTTCAGGCGCCCCAGGAGCCGAAGCCTGGTTCGCTATCGATGGTCTACCCGACCAGGTGCCGATGCGCGAATCCCGGACGCCGGGATTGTACTTTGGGACCTACGAGGCCCGGCGCGGGCAGCGACTCCTTGGCGCGGCGATCCGTGTGACCCTGGTAAAAGACGGCCGGCGAAGCACCGCGCCGGCGGCGACCGGCGTCACGATCGTGGGCCTCGCGCCATCGGCCCCGACGAATATCACGACCGGGAAAGCGACCGTGGCGGGCCCTCGGGCCGAGACCAGGATCGTGGTCCGCGGGCGTTCCCAGCCGGGGTACCGCATCCTGGGACGGCTCACATACGAGGCCCGTGTCCCGTCAGGCGAGGATCAAGGCACACTCCAGGAGTTCCTCGCGCGCGTGGGTAACGACGGCACCTGGCAGTTTGCCGTCGGGCCATTGGCGGTCCTTCGAGGCAAGCTTTTCGCAACCGTTGTTGCCATCGACCCCGCCGGGCAGCTCTCGCCGCCGGTGGTTGTCGAGTTGAATCCGGAATAGCGGACGTCAGGGCGCGGCGCTCACAGAGACGATCAGGCCGGCGCCGAAGCGGCTCCTGATGAGCCTGACGATCGTGTTGGCTACCGTCTGGCGGTACGGTCCCGCGGTAATCACAAATCCCGTTCCCCCCTCGCGCACGACGCTCGCGTGGTATCCACGCGTGCGAATGCGACTCGCCAGCGCCTCGGCAGCGTCGGCTGACTGGAAGACACCGAACTCCAGTTGGGCAAGGCCACCCGCAACCGCGATGAGACGCGACCGGAAGCCGTAGCCCGCGAGGACCTGCGCGCGGCGTTCCGCCGCGTCGCGCGCAAGGGTGTCGGACACCACCTGGAAGCTCAGCGGGTCATCACGCCGGCTCACGCCCGCTGAATACCCGGACAGCGTGAGCTCACCCACAATCTCCGAGACGCGGCCGGTGTCGGAGACCGGACCGATCCGCACGAGGAAGAAAGGTTCGTTAGAGTCAACTGGCGGTTCGACCGTGGTTGCCTGAGCCGCGGGTGTGCCGGTGGTCGGCGCGGCCGGGCGGGGCGGGGTCTGTGCTGGTGTGGGGATCGGCTGCGCAACGGGCGGCTCCGTCCTCTGACGGGTTGCCCGCACGGTCGGAGACTCCAGCGCGCGCGGCGACGTGCCCGGCGTTACCTGGACGCGCGGAGAGGGCGTGGACGGTGGCCCCGCGGTCGCACCTGCCCCTGGGGACCTCGACCTGGCTCGTTCGGCATCGATCTGTTCGGCCGCAATGAGGTTCGCCTGCGCGAGCACCGCCATGGCCGGGGCGGTGAAATGCTCCTCGGTCTCGGTCCCACGCGCGATCGCCTGCTGAAATGCCACGGTCTGTCGCCGCAGGACGAGCGGATTATCGCCCGCCAGCCGCCGTCGCACCAGCACCAGACCCCGCATCGCGTCACTGTGGGCGGGGTTGATCAGCAGCAACTGGAGAAACTCCTCCTGAGCCTCCCGCAGGCGGCCCGCGTTGAGATGCTTCCAGCCCGCCGCGCTGCTCGAGTCGCCGTCGTCAGGCGTCGGCGTAAGCACGACACGGGCCGACTGACGTGGCCCCGGCGTCGCGAGGGGTGAGGGCAGCACGCCTTGCGGAGAGGGTCTGGCCCTGGGCGCCGTGGCAGCCGAAGGCTCCGGCGAACTCGTGAGACCGGCCTGGCGGCCGCCGTTTCTGCGGATGGCGATGCCGATGGCAAAGGCGGATCCAGCCGAAAGCACGATAATCAGGATGCCAACGAGAAACCACCGATCCTTGAGCATCGTCTATCCTGTACGCTGCCCCACTCGGGTGCGTTCCAGCCGGGCGTAAGGTGGGAGCGGGCCGCCGATCAACGGCCGGGCGTAGGCGAGAAATGCTTCGCTCACATCGTGACCATCTGGGGCGATGAACTCGTCGGGGACGCTGCGCTCGGCGTTGGCGATACGCTCCAGCGGCGCCAGCCCAGTCACGCACCCGTACGGATCGGATGAGGCGCGAACCAGTGTGACCATTGTGCCGTCCTCACCGGCGACCGCGTGCCGGACCGCCGCCCGCCCCACTTCGTAGGCTTCTTCGAGATCGACAGGCGATGCCGCGAGCATCGACACACGCTGGATCGTCCCGGGCGTATCCGAGCGCGCCTTGATGCCGAGACCCTCGCCCACCATGGCACAGAGCGCGGCGCCAACTCCGCCGAGTTGCTTGTGTCCGAAGCGGTCCACATCAACCGTGCGGCCGCTCGCCGACACGTACTCACCACGCTCGTCGCGCAGCCCCTCACACACCGTGATGACCACGTGCCCCAGCCTGCGGTAGACGCGCTCCACATCGGCCAGGAACCGCTCGCGCACGAGAGGCCGCTCCGGCAGATAGATGAGGTGCGGGGCAGCGTCATCGTGATCCCGCGCCAGCGCCGTCGCCGCCGTGATCCAACCGGTGTTGCGGCCCATCGTCTCGATGATCTTGACCGTGTCGACAACGCCGATGGCCTCGGTGTCCAGCCCGGCGTCGCGCACCGCGATGGCCAGCCACCTGGCCACGCTGCCGTACCCCGGGCAGTGATCGGTCTCGACCAGATCGTTGTCGACGGTCTTGGGAACGCTCATGACACGCAGGTCGTAGCCACGCTCGGCAGCGAGCCGGCCCAGGCGGGCGGCCGTGTCCGCGGAGTCGTTGCCGCCAATATAGATGAAGTACCGGATGTCATACGCGGCCAGTTTCCCCAACAGCTGCTCGTAGTCGGCGTCGGTCAACTTGTACCGGCCCGACCCAAGCGCCGCCGACGGCGTCGACCGCAACCCAGCGATCGTCGCCGCGCTCTGCCTCCCGAGATCGATCAGGTCCTCTCGCAACAGTCCCTCGACGCCGTGCACCATCCCGAGGATTTCTTCGATGGCCTCATGCTCCAGCGCCTCGAGGACGACGCCCGCGAGACTGCTGTTGATGACGGCGGTCGGACCCCCCGACTGCCCGACGATCAGGTTGCCTCGGGGACCCGCGCTCACCGCCGCGCCTCCGCCAACCGAGTAAAGATATCGACCTCCTGATCACGGGCCGTGCCCAGGCGAGCCACAGCCTGTGGCGCGTCCCAGCCGTTGTGCACGATGCCCGCAACGGCCAACGCCACGGCCCGCGGGTCGTCGCGCCCGGGGAACGTCACATTGCGCCCAACAAGCGCGCCCCGAATCGTCGTACCGGCGCGCATGCCGGCCGCGAACTCGGTCAAAATTCCCGTAGGGTCGCCCGTGGCCTCTCCGCCGAGCATCAGGATTGGACAGGTTGTCGCGGCCGCAACGAGCTCGTACCGGTCGCAGTATGGGATCTTCAGCCACGTCCCCATGGAAGACTTACCCAGTCCGGACGCGATCCCGACCACCTTGACCAGATCGGGTGCCGTCTTGAGCATCGCGTATTTGCCGTCCCGCTTCTGCACTGCCAGACACTCCAGAAACGCCGGAATGCCCAGATCGTGCAGGCGATCCAGAGCGCGCGCACAGTACTCGATCGTCACCCCCGAAGCGGGCTCTGAGGGGTCAAGGCGGAACATCAATTTCGCGCCGTCGAGATTCAATTGCGCGATCCGTTCCGGGGTAAACGCGGTCATGCGATCGTCCATCTCGAACGCGGCCCCCGCAAGGCCGCCGCGGTTCATACACCCCAGCAGCACTTTGCCGTCAAGAAACGTCGGCCCGCCCGATTCCTTGACGACGCGCTGGATGATGAACAGCTCTTCCATGATATCGGGGGTCGCCATGACGCCGTCGACCTGCGGTGTCGTGACGACCCGCAGGATGCGCCCGAGCAGTCCCCACCGGTTACCCATCGCGATGGGGTCGTCCCCAACACCGGCAACACCGCGCGCCGGATGGTCCGCGGCCAGGATCACCAGCCGGCCGTCGGCGGTCAGGCTCTTTCGGCGTCGGCGGGCCTGGGCTTCCTCCTCGACAACATGGGGGCGGCTCACCCGGACATCGGTGATGCGATCGACCAGGTCTTTCGGGAAAAACATTTCCGCCCGAAACGTATAGGTGCCGATCTGGTAGGTCGTTACGGCCATGGACGTGCTCCTCCGGCGTGGCTCATTCGGCGATTCTCGTGTAGCAGGGGGTTCCCCTTTCGTCTGGCGAACTTCCTGACCAGACGCACCTGACCAGACGCAATTGGACGCTTCGAATGGATCGCCACCCTGCCGGGAGGTGCCGATGCCACGCTTTGCCGCCAACCTCACGTTCCTCTGGGCCGACCGTCCGTTCATGGCCCGATTCGACGCCGCCGCCCGCGCGGGCTTCGGGGCCGTCGAATACATGTTTCCCTACGCCGAGGATCTCAAGGCGATCGCCGGGGAGCTCCGGCGACTGCGATTGCGGCAGGTGCTCTTCAATCTCCCTGCCGGCGATTGGGCCGCGGGCGATCGCGGTATGGCGGTGGATCCCGCGCGGCGAAGGGAATTCCGCGACGGCGTGCGGCTGGCGGTTGATGTCGCCCGCCGCCTCGCCTGCCCACGCGTCAACTGCCTTGTCGGCAAGCAGCTGGAGAACGTGCCTCTGAAGGAGCAGTGGGCCTGCCTGGTCGACAATGTCAAGAGCGCGGCTGCAGCCTGTGAGCAGATCGGGCTCGTCCTCCTCGTCGAGGCCGTCAATACGTTTGACATCCCGGGGTTCTTTCTGCGCACGAGCTCCGAGGCGTTTCAGCTCCAGGAAGCGGTCGGCGCGGCCAACCTGAAGGTGCAGTTCGATGTCTATCACGCGCAGCGCATGGAGGGCAATCTCACGCACACGCTGACGCGCAACATCGGCCGGATCGGGCATGTGCAGATCGCCGACGCCCCGGACCGCAACCAGCCCGGGACCGGCGAGATCAACTTCGCATATCTGTTCCGCGCCCTCGATCGCACGGACTACGGCGGCGAGGTCGGGCTGGAGTACAAGCCGTCGGGCGCGACCGATGAGTCGTTCGGCTGGATCGAAGCCATGGGCTACGCGCGGAAGTAGGAGGCGGATATGGCTGATCGCATTGGCGTCATCGGCCTGGGGATCATGGGCAAGCCCATGGCCCTGAATCTCCGCAAGGCCGGGTTTTCGCTCATCGTGCACTCGCGCGCACGCGGGCCGGTGGAGGAGCTCGTGGCCGCCGGCGCCGCAGACGCGGGGTCGCCCAAGGCCGCCGCCCAGCAGAGCGATGTCGTCATCACGATGCTCCCAGACTCCCCGCAGGTGCGGGACGTGGTGCTCGGAGCCAATGGGGTCGCTGACGGACTCCGCCCGGGCCAGATCTTTGTCGACATGAGCACGATCTCTCCGCTGGTGGCGCGCGAGGTGGCGGCGGCGCTCACCGCCAAGCGCGTGTCCTCACTCGACGCGCCGGTGAGCGGCGGACAAAAGGGGGCGATCGACGCCGCGCTGTCGATCATGGTGGGGGGGCCGCGTGCGACATTCGAGCGCGTGCTGCCGATCTTTCAGGCGATGGGAAAGAACATCGTCCATATCGGCGAGGAGCCGGGCGCGGGCCAGGTCGCCAAGGCCTGCAATCAGATCATCGTCGGCACTACGATCATGGCCGTGGCCGAGGCGCTGACGCTTGCGCGCAAGGCCGGCGTCAACGTGGCGAAGGTCCGCGAGGCGCTGCTGGGCGGGTTCGCGCAGAGCCGGATCCTCGATCAACACGGACAGCGCATCCTCGACCGCAACTTCGCGCCGGGCTTTCGCGTGCGGCTCCACCAGAAGGATCTGGGCATCGCGCTGGCCGCCGGCAAGGCCTATGGCGTGCCGCTGTTTGCGACGGCGCTCGTGCACGAGGCGATGGGCTCGCTCATCGCGCAGGGGCACGCCGATCTCGATCACTCCGCACTCGCCAGGTTCGTAGAGTCGCTCGCGGGCCTGGATGGGAGAGGCTGAACGGAGGGCCTTTTGAGAGACACCAAGCAGGCGGCTACTGCTATCCAAGTTCAGGTCCTGAGACGCCTGCCGGCCCCTGAGCGATTCCTGCTCGCCTTTGAGATGAGTCTTGCTGCTCGGGAGTTCTCCCTGGCTCGGCTGCGCCGTCAACATCCAGAATGGTCCGAAGCAGAGCTCAGGCAGGAACTCGTGCGGTATGCCTTTCACCCGGGCGCGGTCCCTCCCCGGCTTCGGTGACAGTCCAGGATGTTTTCGGCCGGATCGTGGGGATGCTTGAACAGGTAGGCATCCCCTACATGCTCACGGGCTCGTTTGCGAGCGCCCACCACGGCACTCCCCGAGCGACCCAGGACATCGACATGGTGATCGACTCCAGCCCCGCTCAACTGAGGGCCCTGGTGCAACTGCTGCCCGAAGGCGAATACTATATCGACCTCGACGAAGCTCTCCACGCACACGGCCAGCAGTCCCAGTTCAACGTGGTAGACCTCGCGACCGGCTGGAAAGTCGATTTCATCATACGAAAGTCGCGCGCCTTCAGCCGTACAGAGTTCGAACGACGCGAGCCGATCGAGCTGCGCGGATTACGGCTGTTTGTCGCGACCGCCGAGGACGTCATCGTCGCCAAGCTTGAATGGGCGAAGCTCGGGCAGTCGCAACGTCAGATCGAGGATGCAGCGGGGATTCTCAGGATTCAATCGGAGACGCTCGATCGTGCCTACATCGCACGCTGGGTTGGCAATCTTGATCTCAGCCGGGAGTGGCAAGCGGCATGCTTGCTTGCGGGTGTCGCTCCAGGATAGCCGCCTTTGAGTTCTGGCATTCGTTCTTCACCATCTCGTCGCTGAAATTGAAGCCCCTGTGACCAACCTCTCAGGAGTGGTGTGCCACGCTTCATCGTTCGGTACGGGCCGCCCGGTTAGGCTGAAGGCGAGGGAAGGAGGGCAGCACCATGAAAAGCCTGATCGCAATCCTCGCGCTGGGGGCGGTTCTCCTTGCCGTGGTTCCAGCGATGGCTCGCGAAGCAAACCTGGAGGGTATCGACGAGAACCTGTCGTGGCGGAAGGTATCATGGCCGCTTGAGCCCAGGTTGGACGTGCGGTACCCAGGGCATATCCTGATTCTCGACCTGGGAGAGGTCTAGTCTACCTTTCGTGAGGGCATAGCAGTCTACGGTCCATCTGTATCTGGTGCCGAGATGACTGCGACATTCAACCTGTTGTTGGTAAGCCTGGCCGGCCTGATCATTGGCTGGATCCTTGCGCTGAAAGCCCTCGCGAACCTCAGCGCGTGGGGGCCATTTGCCGGAGTGGCCTTTCTCAGCCTGGTGATCTGGGGCCTGATCAAGTCCTCCGAGCCCTAGGCAGGGCCTCGCCCAGCAAACCACCGTAGTTCCCCCCAGATTCAGGGGCCGTCCTGGGCCTCTGGAATGATGCTTCCGGCAGGAGCTCAATACCGGCATTGTCGAACCTGTGTTCGCATGCCGGTGATGGCGCCATGACCCTGGAGCAAATCCTCGCCTCGATCCGCAGCCATCCGTCAAGCGCACCCAATTTCACGGCATGGCGTGAGATACCCGCGCGATCGGCCGTCTTTGCCGACATCCCGTCGTCGGTCGATCCGCGGCTGGCCGCTGCGCTGCGCGCGGCGGGAATCGAGTCGCTCTACAGCCACCAGGC
>JBOGSE010000297.1:0-3048 GCA_050694895.1 bacterium
GCTTCAGCTACCAGCAATCGATCAGCGAGCACGGCAAGCGGCGCCCCGCCTGCCCGAAATGCAAGTCGCGGGCGGTGGAGCTGATATTCTCGACGTTCTTCGCCCAGACGGGTCGCAAGAGCTAGCAGGGCGATGCTCGAAAGCCAGCGGGACGCCCTCCGGGCCGCGCTGGACGCGGCGACCGTGATCGCGAGCGAGGGCTACGCCAAGGCGCGCGGGCTCAAGCCCCTCTGACGGCTCGTGGCCTGAGCGGTGGTCGGCGTCGAGCCGAAGTACATAGGGATCGGCCCCGCGCCCGCTGCGCGCAAGGTCCTCCAGAAGGCCGGGATGACGCTCGAGCAGATGGATCGGGTCGAGGTGAACGAGGCGTTCGCCCCACAGTAGCTTGCCGTCGAGAAGGAGTTCGGCCTCGACCGCGCGAAGACCAACGTCCATGGCGGGGCGATCGCGATCGGCCACCCGCTCGCGGCGAGCGTCGCCCGGATCACGAATTCATCTGCGTCCGGCCCGATCGCGACGGCCTTGCGCCAGTCGCTCGTCTGCTGTTACCCTTAGGAGCACATTATGCCCTGGCGCCACGATTTCGTTCAGTGCTTCTGGGTCGACCCCGATTGGGACGGCTTCAGCGGATACCCCATGGACAAGGCACCGTCACGGACCGCGCCGGAGCCCGCCGGTCCCGCCCACGTCCGCAGCAGCTATGTCACGCGCACCGCGTCGCCTGACGAGGCCAGGCCGCCCATTGGCGCTGCTGTCACCGTCCTGCGCGACCGGACCGGGTTCCGCTACGAGCGCGAGGTCGGCCTGGACGACTTCGTGACGGTGCGAGATGCGGCACAACTCCTTCGGGTACCTGCCATGACGGTGACTCGCTGGATCAAGAATCAGCGCATCCGGAGCAGCAAGCAACATGGGGTCTCTGTCATCCGACTGCGGGAAGTGCTCCGCGTCGCCCAGGACCGACAGCGGCCGGTGAAACTAGGGACTCGACTGAGAATCTTGGGCTAACCACGAGGGGTGTTGGATTCTGTGAACGAGTTGGGCCCGAAATTCGAGCCGCGCTTCCCGCGCGGCTTCGTGCTTCAAGGGGGTTGGCGAGTGATGAGGAGCATGACTAGCAGGATTCCACCGGCGTTCTAGCAGGGTTCTACCGGGAGTTCTAGCAGGGTTTCTAGGGGAATTGACCAGCAGAATGGAGCGCAGAATGAGGACGAAAACCACGAAAACGAGGCCGCCTCGGCCACATCGGAACTTCCCCGATGCCATCGACGAGATCCTCTGGGGCTACGGACCGCGGGCGCGAGTGGTGCAACTCTGGCGACAGCTCGACGGCAAGCGAGACGTGTGGACCTATCTCGGCCGTCTCCAACCCGAGCAGTGCGAAATCGAGCTGATCGCGAAGCGCTTCGGCGGAGGCTGGTACCGGGCGAAGATACTCGGCGCGTGGAACCGCGAACTGCGCCGCGAGGAGTATTTCGAGCAGGTCGCATTCGGAATCGACCAGCAATGGTGGCCGATGACGGCCGAAACCCGTGAGCGCATCAAGAAGCAGCACGGGATGTAGCATGCCCGACGCGCGGCCGGTCGGTCTCGATCTGCCAGACGGTCTCCACCCCTGGCTCGCTGCCTTCGTTCTCGAAATGCAGCGCGAGACCGAGACGCTCCGGGACAACGGCGCGGAGCAGGCCGCCGCCGCCCGAACCGCGTTGCTAAGGGAGCTCCTCGGCGCCGCCCGAGCGTGGCTCGACGCCGAGTTCAACGCGGGCGAAGCGGCCCGGGAGAAAGGCGTCTGCCAGGAGACCATCCGGCGTGCCGTCCGAAGCGGCGCCATCCCGGATCACCGCGCCAACGCGCATGGCCACCACAGAATCCGTCGCGGCGACCTGCAGAAACTTGCCGGTCCGCCGGGCCGATCGTATGATCCCGTTGCCGATGCCCAGGACATCGCCAGACTCCGGAGGAGAGCATGAACCGGAAAGGCTGGACGAAGTCCCTCGGCGAACGCGGGGCGCGGGTACGACTTTACGAGAAGTACCCCGGCGGCCCGATTATGCGGTCGGTCTTTATCAACGGAAAGGAGGCCCGGAAGAGTCTCGGACACCGGGACAAGGAGAAGGCCATCCGGCAGGCCTACGAGCTGCTGACGGCCCTGCTGGCAAACGAAAACGCGCTGGACGAGCACAGCCTCACCCTCGGGCTTCTCGCGGATCTGTACCTTGAGAGCCCCGCGCACTTGAGCAAGAAGGCGCGGTCCCAGCACGATGAAGGTCGAACGCTTCGCCGCGTGGTGGCCTGGTTCGGCCCTACGCGTCGGATCGAGACCCTCTCCGATTCCGATGTTCGACGCTACACCATGGCTCGGCGGCAGGGCTTGGCCAAATCGCCCGGAGCCGAGCCCCGTCGCCCCGTGGGCGACCGGACGATCGGGGCAGATCTGGAACTGCTGCTACGAGCACTACGCTGGGCCGTACGGGAGCGGAAGACGAACGGGGAACGGCTGCTGAAGGAGAATCCCCTGCTCGGCATCCGGCTCCCCAGTGAGAAAAATCCTCGACGGCCGGTGATGCAGCACGATGAGTACTTGAAGGTGCTCGCGGTGGCGGAGCGAGTGCATCCGTTGTTGAAGGTAGCCCTGGTCGTGGCGGAAGGAACGGGTAGACGCCTCTCCGCTTGGCGGAATCTGTTCTGGGACGATGTCGATTTCGACGCCGGGGCGATCCGCTGGCGCGCGGCGCACGACAAGAAGGGGTACGAGCAGGTGGTGCCCATGAGCGAGGACGTCAAGCAGGCGCTCTTGGCCGCGCGGCGGGCGCTCCCGACGATCGGCAACACGCCGGTCTTCCCCGCCCCGCGGAACCCGACCCGATCCTGTGGTCGGCACCTGCTCGACAACTGGCTCAGGAAGGCGTACGTGCTGGCCGGCCTCACGCGCCAACAAGGGGCGATGTGGCACTCCCTGCGCCGGAAGTGGGCGACGGAGCGGAAGGGCTACCCGATCAAGGATGTGACGTTTGCCGGTGGGTGGCGGACTGAGCGGACCGTACTCAG
>JBOGSE010000298.1:0-6699 GCA_050694895.1 bacterium
CCGAAGGGCGAACTCAAGCGCATCAAGCAGGACCACGTGAACATGTACTACGGCGAGCAGATGGAGAAACTCTGGGAGGACCGCTCCACCCGTATCTAGGTCGGGGCGCGCGTCTCTGGGAGTCGGCTAGATGGCTGAGGTCATTAACGCGACCCGCATGAACCTGCTGCAGCGGCGCGCCCAGCGGGGCGTCGCGGAGCAGGGCGTCGACCTCCTCAAGCGCAAGCGGGACGCCCTGGTCGCGGACTTCTTCAAGATTGTGCGCGAGGCGCTGGCCGCCCGGGAGCAGCTGGCGGCGGCCTGCCGCGAGGCCTATGTCATGCTGATGCTCGCCAAGGCCATCGAGGGCAGGGAAGCGCTCGAGGCCGCGGCGCTGCCCGCGGCGCGCGACCTCACGGTCGCCATCGACATTCGCAATGTCTGGGGGACGAAGATTCCCGAGGTCGCGGTCACCGATGTCCGCAGGCCGCTTCTGGAACGGGGCCAGAACCCGGTGGCGACCAGCGCGCGCGCGATAGAGAGCACCGCGCACTTCGAGGAAGTGCTCGCGGCGATTCTCGCCGTCGCCGCCACGGAGATCAAGCTCCGCAAGATTGGCGAAGAGATCAAGAAAACGACCCGACGCGTAAACGCCCTGGAGCAGGTCGTGATTCCTCGCCTGAGGGCGGAGATCCGCTTCATCGCCTCGGTCCTGGAGCAGCGGGCTCGGGAAGACGTCTTCCGTCTCAAGCGTATTAAGAAGAAACTGGAAGCCAAGGAGGCGGGGGTGTAGGTGGGTCTCGCGCAGAGGTCCCTTCGCGGACAGGTGCCCCGCTCGCAGGCGGCCATGGCGGTGCTCCTCGCGCTCGTTGGATTCTTCGTGGTCGCGCAGGTTCGAACCGAGTGGCTGATCAAGCGCACTCTCCGTATTCCGTCGACACAACTGGCCGAGCTGTCCTTTACGCTGCGAGACCAGGAACGCCACCGGTCGGCGTTGGAGACGCAGGTGGCCGAACTGCGGGAACGGCTGGTGGACTACGAGCGGGTGGCCAGCGAAGGTCGTACCGCCGCCGCCCGTATGGCCCGGTCGCTCCAGGAGATGCGGGCCCTGGTGGGGCTCACCCCGCTGGAGGGCCCCGGGATCGTCGTCGAATTGAACGACAGCACGCGTGCACCTCGGGCCGGAGAGGATCCCAACAAGACCATCCTGCACTACACTGATATTGCCGCCATCGTCGCCGAGCTCTGGGCGTCCGGCGCCGAGGCGATCGCCATTAACGGCGAGCGGATCGTCGCGAGCACCGGCATCAACTGCGTCGGCACGACCATCCTGTGCAACACCAAACGGGTAGCCCCGCCGTACGTCATCACGGCGATCGGCGAACCTGCGCGTATGCGCCAGTACCTGCGGCGGCCGGGCGGGGGCCTGGAGTTGCTCGCGGCGTTCGACTTTCCCATTCGCCTGACGGTACGCAAACTCGTGCAGGTGCCGGCGTACCGGGGGACGTATCGGTTCGAGCACACGACTATCACCGTACAGGAGTAACGCCATGTGGCTGCCGGTGCTGGGACTGATCCTGGGGGTCTTGCTGGGTTTTCTTTTTTCGGTGGAGATCCCTCTCGGCTACGTGAAGTACACGGCCATCGCGCTGCTGGCGGCGATCGACACCATTCTCGGCGGGCTTCGCGCGCAGCTCGAAGAACGCTTCGCGCTCCCGATCTTCCTATCGGGATTCGTGGTCAACGCCGCGTTTGCCGCGCTGCTGGCCGGCATCGGCGACCTGTTGGGGTTGGACATCTACCTGGGAGCCGTCATCGCCTTCAGTATCCGGATCTTTGACAACGTCGGCTTCATCCGCCGTGACGTGATCATGGGTTATCTGCGCGGCGCCCGCGAGGTGCAGCCGCCGGCGGCGGGTAAGACTGTCTAAAGGCACACCGGGCCGGGCACCGCCCGGAGAACAGGAGACGATCATGGCGGTTCGCGTCGGCATCAATGGGTTTGGCCGCATCGGCCGGCAGTCGCTGAAGGCCATGCTCGAGAGATATCCCGAGGACCTTGAGGTCGTCGCGGTCAACGACATCGCCGACCTCAACACCAATGTGCATCTCTTCACGTATGACTCCAACTATGGCCACTACGCGGGAACGGTAGCGGCCCGCGACAGCGAACTCGTCATCGACGGCCGCGCGATCAAGGTGTTCTCAGAGCGCGAGCCCGCCGCGATTCCGTGGGACAAAGTCGGCGCGCAGGTCGTCGTGGAGTCTACCGGGCGCTTCACGGCGGCTGATGCGGCTCGCGGACACCTGGAGCACGGTGCGCGAAAGGTCGTCATCAGCGCGCCGGCCAAGGGTGAGGACATCACGGTCAACATGGCCGTGAACCACGAACTCTACGATCCCAAGAAGCATACGATCGTCAGCAATGGGTCCTGCACGACGAACGCGCTGTCGGTGACCGCCAAGGTGCTGAGCCGCGAGTTCGGGATCAGGCGAGGGTTCATGACCACGGTTCACTCCTATACCAACACGCAGCGCATCCTCGATGTGGTTGGTGAAAACCTGCGCGAGGCGCGGGCGGCGGCCATGAATATCATCCCGGCCGCGACCGGGGCCGCCAGAGCGATTTTCCTGGTGCTGCCAGAGTTGAAAGGGAAGATGCACGGGATTGCACTCCGGGTGCCGACGCCGACGGTCTCGATCGTCGACCTGGTCTGCGAGTTGGAGAAGCCGGCGACTGCCGAGGCCGTCAACGGCGCGTTCCGATCCGCGGCTGAAGGCTCGATGAAGCGCTACCTGGGGTACACCGACAAAGAGTTGGTCTCCATGGACTTTAAAGGCGACCCACATTCGGGCATCGTCGATGGCCCGCTGACGACCGTGTTGACCGACAACTTCGTGAAGGTGATGAGCTGGTACGACAACGAGTGGGGATACGCATGCCGGGTGGCCGATCTGGTCGCGTATCTCTACGAGCGCGGATTGTAGGAGGTCGGCGTCGTCCGGGGCCGCGGGCATCCCGCCCGCGGCCCTCGCGTGCCGGAGCGGCCGTGCGTATGAAGAAGACCGTGCGGGACGTTGACGTCGATGGCAAGCGCGTGCTGGTTCGCGTCGATTTCAATGTGCCGATGGAGGACGGCCGGATCACCGATGACCGGAGAATCCGCGAGGCCCTCCCGACGATCCGCGAGCTCGTGGGCCGCCGCGCGAAGGTCATCCTGGCCAGCCACCTGGGCCGGCCCAAGGGGCGTGTTGACGAGTCGCTCCGCCTGGCGCCGGTGGCCGCGCGGCTGAGTGAGCTACGAGGCCGGCAGGTCGCGGTGCTCCCGGACTGCGTGGGCCCGGCGGTAGACGCCGCCATCGCGCGCCTGAAACCGGGCGAGGTCGTTCTGCTGGAAAACCTCAGGTTTCACCTGGAAGAGGAAGCGAACGATCCGGCTTTTGCCGCGGCACTGGCCCGGCTCGCCGACGTGTACGTCAACGATGCCTTCGGGACCGCTCACCGCGCACACGCGTCGACGGTGGGTGTGGCCGCGTATCTGCCCTCGGTTGCCGGCCTGCTCATGGAGAAAGAGCTGCGCCATCTCGGCCAGGCCCTGGAGGACCCCAAGCGCCCATTCGTCGCCATCCTCGGCGGCAAGAAAGTCTCGGACAAGATCGGCGTCATTCAGCACTTGCTCACGCGTGCGGATTCGCTGCTGATCGGCGGCGCGATGACCTATACGTTTCTTCGGGCGCAGGGAAAGGAGATCGGCGCGTCGCTGTGCGAGACCGACCGGATCGGGCTGGCGGCTGAACTCCTGGAGGCGGCGGCTCGGCGCCGCGTGCCCTTCCGGCTCCCGGTCGATGTCGTCGTGACTACCGCCCCGGAAGCCGGCGCCAACCGCAAGGTTGTTGACGCCGGCGCGATCCCCTCCGGTTGGATGGGCGTCGACATCGGCCCCAGGACCGCGGCCGAGTTTGCCGAGGTTATTGTTCCGGCCGGCACGGTCCTCTGGAATGGCCCGATGGGGATCTTCGAGATTCCGCCGTTTGCAGGCGGGACACGCGCTGTGGCAGAAGCCATGGCAAAGTCCAAGGCCGTGACCGTGGTGGGCGGCGGAGATACCGCTGCTGCTGTCGAAGAACTCGGGTTAGCCGATCGAATGACCCACGTGTCGACCGGCGGCGGCGCGTCACTTGAGTTCTTAGAGGGGCGCGAATTGCCAGGTATCGCCGTGTTGCAAGACGCATGAAAGGCCGACCGGGGTTGGCGATGCCCGCGGGGGTTCCCCTGAGCGGACGTGTGACGAGGCCAACCTCTAGAGATTTGATGGAGGCCGAGTCTTCGGCAGCGAAGGGGAATCCTCGCGGCCATTATCGCCACTCCAGTTGGAGTTGACATGCGCACGCCGTTGATGGCTGGTAACTGGAAGATGCATAAGACCGTGCGTGAAGCGGTCGAGCTCGCATCGGACCTCAAAGCACGGCTCGCCGACACCGGTGGCGTCGACACAGTCCTCTGTCCGCCGTTCACGGCACTCGCTGACGTCGGACGCGCGATCGCGGGATCGCAATTGGAGCTCGGAGCCCAGGATCTACATTGGGAGGCGAGCGGCGCGTTTACCGGGGAGATCTCCGCGCCGATGCTCTGGAACCTCGGGTGCACCTACGTCATCGTCGGCCACTCAGAACGTCGCCGGCTGTTTGGAGAGTCCGATGAAGACATGCGGCGGAAAGTCGTCGCGGCCCTGGCCAACGAGCTCTTCCCGATCCTCTGCGTGGGCGAGTCGCTGGAGGAACGCGAAGACGGCCGAACCGAGCGTATCCTCCAGACCCAGGCACGGATCGGCACCATGGACGTCACGCCCGAGCAGGTCTCGCAGATCGTCGTCGCCTACGAGCCCGTCTGGGCCATTGGCACCGGCCGTCCCGCAACCGGCGAGGAGGCCGGACGCGTCGCGGGGTTGCTGCGAAAGTGGCTGGGTGACTGGTTTGGCGAGCAGGCGGCTTCGGTGCGTATTCTGTACGGCGGTAGCGTCACTCCTCAGACCATCGGAGAGTTCGTCCGCCAGTCCGAGATCGACGGCGCGCTGGTCGGAGGCGCCAGTCTCGACGCGGAAGCCTTCGCCGCCATTGTGGGCGCGGCCGCTCGTCAGTAGATGAAAATTGGTTCGATTGTTATCCGTTGTTATGAGTTCGACAAAATGTTGGCATTCTGGCAGGAAGCGCTCCACTACGTCCCCAGAGAGCCTGCGGAGGGCGGCTGGGTGGTTCTTCGTGATCCTCAGGGAAGAGGCCCCAACGTGTCTTTGGACCAATTTCCGGAAAAGCGCTCAGGCAAAAGGAGTAGATTGCACCTCGACCTCTACACAAACAATAGAGAGGGGGAGGTGGAGCGGCTCGTCAAGATCGGGGCGACTCGCTATCCCTGGAGGTATAAACCGGATGATGACTTTATCGTGCTGGAAGACCCCGATGGCAACCTCTTCTGCGTGGTTCAGGTCACCGGCGCGATCTAGGTTAGCGGGTTATCCGCGTTGAATCAGCCAGCAACCGATGCTAGGATGTACGGTGCTGCGCGTCCGGTCCGGAGCCGGAACCGGCAGCGGAGAGGTGTTCCGTGTACGAGCCACTGTTGATCGTTCATCTTGTGATCTCCCTGGCCCTTGTGGGCATCATCCTGCTGCAGGGCCCGAAGGGGGAAGGTCTGGGCGCGATCGGCGGCAGCGCGCGCATGTTCCATGGCCCGCGCCCGCGCGAGACGCTGATGACCCGCGTTACAGCGGGCGCCTCGATCGCGTTCGTCCTCACGTCGAGCGTGCTGGCCTACCTCAGTTTGAGGTAAGAGTGATGAGGCAGGGGATCGACCTCCGGTCGCTCGCCCTCAGCCTGCTGTCGTCGGGCTGATGACTGATCGCCCCGGTGGTGAGCCTCCTCGGGTTAGGAGGCGCGACGCTTCAGGTCTTCTTTGAGTCCGCCCGACCGTATCTGGTCGCGGCGACGCTGCTCTCGCTGGGCTTTTCGTTCTACGTCGTGTACCGGCGTCCGTTCCGGCCGCGGCCGCAGGTCATCCGCCTCTGGGTCACGGCGGCGCTGGCGGCCATTCTAATGATCATCCCTGTGATTCGAGGCTAGCGGCTCTCCGGCGCATCCTGTCTGAGACGCCGCTCGGGCGGGCAACGATAGTGTGTGACCGCTTTACTTCTCGCGCTCGTCCTTGCCGCACCGACTCCAGTCCCCGCGCAGACACCATTGCATACAGGTTTCTATACGCTGCGGGTTCAGGCGGGTGGGACGCGCGCGGTCGAGTTCGGTATTCCCGCGCGTCTGGCCACCGACAATCGCCCTCTCTCGTTCACCTGGCGGATCGTCAGGCCGGCGCCAGCGCCGAAGTTCGTGTTCATCGAGTATTGCGTTGATCCGGATCGATGCCTGCCGTCGATCATGCCGCCGACAGGCCAGGCCAGCGGCACGCAGCGGAGCGTCTTTCGGATCATCAACAAGAGCGCCCTTGACCTTGCCGTTGAGATCAGATTCGCGCTGTGGTGATGCCTCGGGGCAACGCGTTCGCCGTTGTGTTGCACTCCGATCAGCCCGTCTCTATAATGAGTCTCGCTCCGCCCCGACGTCCTCCGTCGGGCCGCATTAACGCGCCGGGATGGCGGAATTTGGCAGACGCGCACGCTTGAGGGGCGTGTGGGGTTTCCCGTGGGGGTTCAAATCCCCCTCCCGGCACCA
>JBOGSE010000299.1:0-5280 GCA_050694895.1 bacterium
TTCGAGGGCCGCCGGGTGACCGGGGCGATCGCCCTGGTCGAGCGGGGCACGCTCACGTTCCGCGAGAAGGCGGCGAACGCGGCGGCCCGGGGCGCAGTGGCGGTCATCGTTTACAACAATCAGACCGGTATCATCGCGGGAACGTTGGGGAGGCCCTCGGAGATCCCGGCGGTGGCTATCTCACAGGAGGACGGCCAGCAACTGGTCGAGGCCGTGCAGCGCGGCACGGTGCGCTTGCGGCTGCTCGTGGACACGGTCAATGAGACGCGGTCGACAGTGAACGTCGTCGCCACAAAGCGCGGAAGCGCACGTCCCGAGGAGATCGTGGTCGTCGGCGGCCACTACGATTCGGTTCCCGGCAGTCCGGGGGCCAACGACAACGCCTCGGGGACGGCGGCCACGCTGGAGGCTGCGCGGGTGCTTGCCGCGATTCCGACGCCGCGCACGGTCCAGTTCGTTCTGTTCGCGGCCGAGGAGCTCGGCCTGTTCGGCTCCGCCGCGTTCGCCAGCGAGCGCCGCCAGGGCGTCGTGGCGATGATCAACAGCGACATGGTGGGCTGGGGCGAACGGCTCATGGTGGGCAACTCGACCGGCCCCGATACGGCAATCATCACCACGGCCGCCCAGGTCGCTCAGCGACTCGGCATTCAGGTGACGCGCACCCGGGCCTCGAGCAGCGACCACACGAGTTTCGAGCGCGCCGGCGTCTCCGCAGTCTTCTTGCACCGCGGGGTCGATCCGCACTATCATCGGCCCACCGATGTGCCGGCCAACGTGGAGCCGCGGCATCTCGAAGAGGCGGCCCGCCTTATCGTCGGACTTGTGCAGGAGCTGACGGTGGTCCGGAGCGCCGGGGTCTTGCGGCCGGCAGGGAACTAGGTTCGCACGGGCCCCAGGCCCGCGGGGTACATCCAGCGCTCGCGCCCGTGGTAATAGACCGCGGGCGCGGTAGGGTAGCGCCGGCGGAATTCCTTGAACGTCTGCAGCAGGCGGCGGTAGCGCGTCCTGGAAGAGCGCAGCGGGCGGTGCGGGTAGTCGATCAGGAACCGCTCTAGCTTCCACATGTTGGTCCGGGCAAACCGCCAGTCGTACCGTCCCGTCTCGCGAAGATCTACCAGCGCGTAGCCGGTGAGACGTCCGGTGAAGTCGACATACGGATCGTAGTAGCTCCAGGCCAGGTCTCGAATGGAGCGAAATACGGGCCGGCGTCCGTGCAGCCCGGCGTCCCGTGACCGCGCGACCGAGCCCCACCGGCCTCGGTGACGGAAGACGAAGATCACGTGGTCGAGGTTGTCCTGTGACTCGAAGCTCACAAACAGCGGAGGATAGCCATGCTGCTCCAGGATCACCCCCGCGACCAGCGCCGCCTCCAAACAGTGGACCTGTCCGGCGCGGACAACCTCTCGAAGTGACCGCAGCGTTTCCCCGACGCGCTCATGATTGTACCGCAGCGATCGCAGATAGCGTTCAACCTGCCAGGGGGTCTTGTGGCGCTGGATGATGGCCCACTCGCGGCGCGTAAACGCCGCGCGCGGCGGCGGCCCGGTTATCTGATCTTTGTTCCCGCGGTGCGCATGCGCTGCCACTCCCAGATCACCAACGCCCCACCGGCGAGCCCGAGGGGCAGCGTCGCCGATACCATTAAGATATCGGCCTGGATCGATAGAGGAAATATCTGTGTGGACAGCCGGACGGCCATGACCAGGGCGATAAGCGAGAAGCCGGCCAGGTACCGGCGAAGATCGGGCCGGGCCGCGCACGCGACGATGAGAATGAGGCTCAGGGCCATCCCAGCCACGTTGACGATAAAGTAGGCTTTCTGGACGCTCCAGATCGCGGGGGTCGAGTCAATCACGGTGCGCAGGACGAGCGCTACCAGCCCCGCTGCCAGCATGACCAGCACAGTTGCCACGAGCGCCTGTCGTCTCATGCAAAGGATGTTCCCAAATTCCCCAATCCGCGGACACCCTCCAGGCGGCCCTTGCTTGTCTGGTGCTGGAGGCCGGTGTACACTGAAAATGGCTCAAAAATTCCATACCAGACCTTCGGGGCAGGGTGAGCCGGCGCGGGGCGCCGGCAATTCCCGATCGGCGGTACAGCCCGCGAGCCCCGGCCGTGTATGCGGCCGGAGCAGATTCCGGTGTGATTCCGGGGCCGACGGTATAGTCCGGATGGGAGAAGGTCGGTGGGAGCAAGGGCGCGGCCGGCTTCACCGGCCATGAGCGCGGCATAGGCCGCCACTCGTACGCGTCCCTGCTCCACCATCCCGCGCCCGGAGGTCAATCGACCCCGGGCGTGTGTGCTGGGATGGCGATCGCAGAAGACATCCGGTTGATGGAAGAGGCGCTCTCGCTGGCGCAGCAGGCGGCTGGCCGCACGAGCCCTAATCCGCTGGTGGGGGCGCTCGTCGTCGCCGACGGCCACGTGGTGGGCCGCGGGTTCCACCGCAAAGCCGGTGAGGCCCACGCCGAGGCGCTGGCGCTGCGCGAAGCAGGGGCGCTGGCGCGCGGGGCGACAGTCTACACCACGCTGGAGCCGTGTGCGCATTCGGGTCGCACCGGTCCCTGTACCGAAGCGCTGCTCGACGCGGGCGTCCGCCGCGTCGTCGCGGCCATGATCGATCCCGATCCCAAGGTCGATGGAAGAGGGCTTGCCCGGCTGCGTGCGGCCGGCGTGGCCGTCGACGTCGGCGTCCTGGAAGCGCAAGCCCGGCGGGTGAACGAATTCTACATCAAGCACCGCCGGACGGGATTGCCGTTCGTGGCGCTCAAGTGGGCGATGAGCCTCGACGGCAAGATCGGCGCCAACCGCGGGAGCGCCACCGCGATCACCGGCGATGATGCCCGCCGTTACGCGCACGAATTGCGGAACGTCTATGATGCGGTACTGGTCGGCGTGCAGACGGTGCTGGCCGATGATCCGCAGTTGACCTGCCGCCTGCCCGCGGGTCGCGATCCCCTGCGCGTGGTTGTAGATTCGAGTCTCCGCACGCCGCCCTCAGCCCGCGTTGTGGCAGGCGCCTCGCCTGCGAAGGCTCTCATCGTCACGACGGCCGCGGCGCCGCGCGATCGGCTCGAGGCGCTGCAGAAGACCGGCGTCGAGGTGCTCGTGCAGGAGCACGGCGGGGCCCGCGTCCGCCTGCGGCCGCTGCTGGAGGACCTCGGGCGGCGCGGCATCCTCAGCGTCCTGATCGAAGGCGGCGGCACCGTGAACGCCTCCGCGCTCGGCGAGGGCATCGCGGACAAGGTCATCGCCCTGATCGCTCCGCGCCTGATCGGCGGCGCGCAGGCGCCGACGCCGCTGGAGGGCGTCGGACTGGCGGATGCGGGCCGGTCGGCGCGCCTGCATGATATGCGAGTCATGCCTTTGGGTGAAGATGTCGCGATCGAGGGGTACGTGGGCAGCTGATGTTCACCGGCATCATCGAAGAACTCGGCGAGGTCCTGGCGCTTGACGGGGACGCCGGGGGCGCGCGCCTGCGCGTCCGCGCCCGCGCCGTGCTAGATGGCGCGCGCGTCGGCGAGAGCATCGCCGTCAACGGGGCGTGCCTGACGATCGTCGCGCAGCAGGACGGCGTGTTCACTGTCGACCTGTCGGCCGAAACCCTGCGCCGGACCACGCTCGGCGCGCTGCGTCCGGGAGATCCCGTCAACCTGGAACGGCCGCTGCGGCTGGATCAGCGCTTGGGGGGACACGTCGTCCAGGGGCATATCGACGGCGTGGGCACCATCGCGGCGACCAGGCCCGAAGGCGGGGGACTCTGGATGGAGATCGCCCCGCCTTCCGCGCTGATGCCCTATCTGGCCGAGAAAGGCTCCGTGGCCGTCGATGGCATCAGCCTCACGGTGGCGGGGCTCACGAACGACGCACGGCCTGCGAGCGCGGATCTCACCGGCGGCGCGCGGATTGCGGTGGCGCTCATCCCCCACACGCTCGCGGTCACGACGCTGGGCCGGCGGCGTCCGGGCGATCAGGTGAACATCGAGGTGGATATCCTGGCCAAGTACGTCGAGCGGCTCCTGGAAGGAGTGCAACGGAGATGATCGAGCGAGACGAGGTTGTTGGAGGCGAGGCCGCGCTGAGCGGGTTCGCCACGGTCGCCGAGGCGGTCGAGGAGATCCGCGCCGGGCGCATGCTCGTCGTGGTCGACGACGAAGACCGCGAGAACGAAGGCGATCTCATCATGGCCGCCGAGTTTGCCACGCCCGAGGCGATCAACTTCATGATGATGCACGGGCGCGGGCTGATCTGCGTCCCGCTGACGCCCGAGCGGTGCGACGAGCTCCGGCTCCCGATGATGGTGACCGAGAACACCTCGCATCACGGCACCGCATTCACGGTATCGGTGGATCCCCGTCGCGGCGGCACTGGGACCTCGGCCTACGATCGCGCCATGACGATCCGCCTGCTGGCCGGTCCGGAGGGCGGTCTCGACGATCTGGTGCGCCCCGGACACGTGTTCCCGCTCCGCTCGGCCCCTGGCGGCGTCCTGCGACGCGCGGGACACACCGAGGCGGTGGTTGATTTGACTCGGCTGGCCGGTCTTCGTCCAGCCGGAGTCATTTGCGAGATCGTCCACGAGGACGGCACGATGGCCCGGCTGCCCGAGTTGCGCCAGTTCGCGTACCGCCACGGGCTCAAGGTTCTGGCGCTGAGGGACCTGATCCACGAACGCCTGCACGGGGACCGGTTCGTGCGGTCCCAGGGGCGGACCCGACTGCCCACAGTCCTCGGGGAATTTTCCGTGATCGTGTACGAAAACACCCTCGATGGCTCCAACCATCTGGCGCTCGTGAAGGGCGTCGTGAGCGATGGCGCCCCGGCGCTCGTGCGGATGCACTCGGAGTGTCTCACCGGCGAGGTGTTCGGGTCGCTCCGGTGCGATTGCCGCGAGCAGCTGCAGGCGGCGATGCAGGCGATCGAGCGCGAAGGCCGCGGCGTGATCGTCTACATCCGGCAGGAGGGCCGCGGGATCGGACTCGGCAACAAGATCAAAGCCTATGCCCTGCAGGATCTTGGCAGCGACACCGTTGAGGCTAACGAACTCCTCGGATTTCCCCCTGATCCGCGCGATTATGGCGTCGGCGCGCAGATCCTGGCCGACCTCGGTCTGCGTCAGATTAGGCTCCTGACGAACAACCCGCAAAAGCGCGCCGGCCTGGAGGGCTATGGTTTGCAGGTGGTCGAGCGAGTGCCGCTGGAGATCCCGCCCAATCGCGAGAACTACGCCTACCTCAAGACCAAGCGCCACCGTCTCGGGCATCTGCTCGACCTCGAGTA
>JBOGSE010000300.1:0-1607 GCA_050694895.1 bacterium
CTCCGGGACCAACCGTTTCCGACCCCCAGGCATTCCGCGTCTTCGCTGAAGTCGGCGTCATCCTCCTCCTGTTTTCCATTGGGATCGAATTCTCGACGAGTGATCTCGTCAAGGTGGGCCGGACCGCCCTCCTTGGCGCCCCGTTGGGTATCGCGATCATCGTCTGCCTGACCCTCCCGATTGGCTGGGTGCTCGGATGGTCTCTCGGCCAGACCCTGGTTGTCGGTTCCGTCATGAGCGTTGCCAGCACCATGGTCCTCGTGAAGTTCTTGACCGAACGGGGTGAGCTTCACTCGCCGCATGGCCGTCTCATCGTCGCCATTAGCCTCGCGGAGGATCTGGCGGTCGTCGCCATGACGGTGCTGATCCCCGCGGTTGCTCCCGCGGAGACCGCCGGCTCCTTCCTGCTGTTCCTCCGCGCCCTCCTTCAGGCCGTGCTGCTCCTGGCGCCCTTGCTTTGGCTGTCGCGACATCTGGTCCCCTCATTGCTGGATCGGATCGCACGTGCCGGCGACATGGAGTTGTTTCTCCTCGTCGCGGTGACCATCGCCATCGGCACGGCTGCGCTGACGGCGAGCTTCGGTCTCTCCCTTGCGTTGGGCGCGTTCCTCGCTGGTCTAATCATCAGCGGCTCAGAGTTCGCTCATGAGACCCTCGCGCGAGTCCTGCCAATTCGCGACATTTTTGTGGCGGTCTTCTTCGTTTCAATCGGCACGTTCGTGCGCCCCACGGCTCTTGTGGCTGAATTCCCAACGGTCCTCGCCCTTGTGATGCTCGTGGTGCTGGGTAATTTCGCGGTCTGGACGGGTATCGTCCACATACTGGGATCACCGCGCAGAACGGCGATCCTGGTGGGGCTGGGGCTGGCGCAAATAGGCGAGTTCTCCTATGTGCTGGCGGGCGTTGGGAGGGCGCATGGCCTCCTGACCGGGCAGGTCTATGACGCGATCCTTGCCACGTCGGTTCTGACCATCCTCATCAACGCCCTGGTACTCAGGCGCGCCCCGCGATGGATACACCGGCTGTTAGAAAGGGAGTCGCCCGCCCCGGTCCATGCGGCCGCTGTACAGCAAGGGGATCATGTGCTGATTTGTGGGTTCGGTCGGGTGGGACAGCATGTTGCTGATGCACTTGAGCGGTTTCGCCTCCCCTACAGGATCATCGATCTCAATCCTCGTATGACCGAGGAAGGACGACGGCGGGGTAATCCCGCGGTGTTTGGCGACGCCGGCAACGAGATCGTCCTGCGCCATGCAGGAGCCGACCGGGCGCGTCTGGCCATCGTCGCCATCCCGGATTTTGACAGCGCCTACCGATGCGTTCGTGTGCTTCGGGGCCTGCGTTCAGACCTCCCAATCCTCGTCCGGATTCATCAGGCTTCGCAACGATCCTTAATGCAGGGCGCGGGGGCAAATGAAGTGATTCAACCCGAAACGGAAGCCGGCCTCACGATCGTCCGCCACAGCCTCGACCGCCTGGGCATCGACCATCACGATGCACGAGAGTACATTGAGCGCGTTCGGGAAGGGTGGACGACAGAGGCGTGACTACGTCTCAGCCGCGCGTCGTGCCGCCCGCAGGAACTCGCGGCGAATCAGTGCGCTGAA
>JBOGSE010000301.1:0-2651 GCA_050694895.1 bacterium
GACGGGTGGAAGATGAACAGCCACAGCGACGCGGCGACGGCCGGCGCGACCGCGTAAGGCCAGATGAGCAGGGTCTTGTAGATCCCGGCGCCGCGGATCCCCTTATCGGCCGTTACAGCCAGCAGCAGTCCGGACGCCATCGCCACCAGAATGACGGTCGCGGAGAAGACCAGGGTGATGCCCAGCGCATTGAGGTACGTCGGATTGCCGAGCACGTGGGCGAAGTTTTCGAACCAGACGAACGTCGTGCGCAGCCCGAAGGGATCCTGGCGCAGGAGGGATTGCACAATCGCCTGGCCGGCCGGCCAGAAAAAGAAGACGATCGTAATCGCCAGCTGCGGGGCGAGCAGCGCGTACGGCAGCAGTTTGTTGTCGAAGATCGCGCGCCTGGTCATCGTTCAGGGTCGGGACAAAGGAACCCGGCTCCGCCGCGGGGGACGAAGCCGGGTTCGAATGGGTCGGACTTTACCGCCTCCGCCTACTGGACGTTCGCCTTCTCAAACCGCCGCAGAATGTCGTTGCCGCGGCGCACCGCGCTGTCCATGGCCTGCTTTGCGTTCTGCTGGCCCTGGAAGGCCCGCTCGAACTCCTCGTAGATCACGACGCGGATCTCCGGCATGTTGCCCAGCCGCAGCCCCTTGGAGTTCTTTGTGGGAAGGCTGCGCGTGAGCTGCTTGTAGGGGATGTCGGCGCCGGGATTCTGCGTCCAGTACCCGGTGGCCTGGACGAGCTGCACACCCGGGAAGGTGATGGGGACGAAGCCCGTGTCCTGGTGCCACTTGGCGACGACCTCTGGCCGCCCGATGTACCGGAAGAACTCCGCGACCGCCTTGTATTCCTCCTTCGTCCGGCGCGGGCTGGTCATGACCCAGAATGACGCGCCGCCGATGATCGAATTCTTGGGAGCGCCCTTGACGTCGTCGTAGTACGGCAGAAATCCGACACCCCACTCGAACTTCGCCTCGCGGATGACCCGGGCGCGCAGCCCTGAGGAGGCATGGATCATCGCGCACTCACCCGAAGGGAACAGCGCGTCGCCAGCCGCGTCACGCCCACCGTACTTGAAGCTCCCTTCCTTCAGCATGTCCATAAAGGTCTGGAGGTGCTTGACGTGAAGCGGGCTGTTGATGGTCATTTCCGTATCGAAGCCCTCAAACCCGTTCTGCTTGGTGGCGAGGGGCACGTCGTGAATGGCGCTGAAGTTCTCGGTCTGCGTCCAGGTCGGCCAGGCCGTTGTGAATCCGCACGGTGCCGCGTTCGTCTGGCGGATCTTCTGCGCGGCGGCGCGCACCTCGCCCCAGGTCTTGGGCGGTGTGTTGGGATCGAGGCCGGCCTTCTTGAACGCGTCCTTGTTGTACCACATGATCGGCGTGCTGCTGTTGAACGGCATCGAAATCATCTTGCCGTCGGCCGAACTGTAGTACCCGCGCACGGCCGGGAGGTAAATACTCGAGTCGAGCGGTACCCCGGCTTCTTTCATCAACTCGTGCACGGGCTTGATCGCCCCCTTGGCCGCCATCATCGTCGCGGTGCCGACCTCGAACATCTGGACGATGTGCGGTGCATTCCCTGCACGGAATGCCGCGATCGCGGCCACCATGGTCTCGGGGTATGAGCCCTTGTAGGCTGCGTTCACGCGATACTGCGTCTGGGAGTTGTTGAAGTCGGTCGCGATCTGCTCGATGATGTCGCCGAGCGGCCGGGTAAACCCGTGCCAGAACTCGACCGTCGTGCGTTGCGCCTGCGCGGTGAGCGCACGCGCCGGCGCCTGGCCGGCCACAGGTGGCGCGGATGTCATGGCGGCGGTGGTCAGCACGGCAACGACCACGCCGGCAAGCACGCTGTGTCGCATCGATGTCCCTCCTGGACAGAAATGCCTCAAGGAAGATACTCTTTCGCTGGGTCGCTCGTACCTCCCTGTTGTCAAGGTGTGAAATTATCATGACGTCAGAGACGGTTGATCCCGGCGCGTTCCGAGCTTTCGAACACGCGGGATGGGAGAATATCCCCAGACAGTATCATGACGCCTTCGCGAGCCTCACGACTCAAGCCATCGGGCCTCTGCTGGATGCCGCCGATATTCGCAGCGGCGCACACGTGCTCGATGTGGCAACGGGACCCGGGTACGTTGCCGCGGCGGCAGCACAACGCGGCGCCCGCGTCGTGGGACTGGACTTCTCCGCCGCGATGGTGGCTGAAGCGCGCCAGCGCTATCCTGCCCTTGAATTTCAGGTAGGCGACGCCGAGGAATTGCCGTTTCCGGACGGCACCTTCGATGTCGTCGTCATGAATTTCGGATTGTTGCACCTTGGCAGGCCCGAACAGGCATTGACCGAAGCACACCGCGTCCTCCGTTCGGGTGGAAAGGTCGGCTTTACCGTGTGGGCAAAACCAGAGGAAGCAATTGGATTCGGCATCGTGTTGCGGGCTGTTCAGAAGCACGGCACCGTGGATGTCCCGCTCCCTCCCGGACCTCCATTCTTCCGCTTCAGCGAGCCAGAGGAGTGCCGTCGAGTGTTGCATGCCGCGGGCTTCGTGCCGCCCGATGTCGTGCTGGTTCCACAGGGTTGGCGGCTGCGTTCGGCTGATGCCCTGTTCGACATCATGCAAGGAAGCACGGTACGAACCGCGGGATTGCTTCGCGCTCAGAC
>JBOGSE010000302.1:0-10092 GCA_050694895.1 bacterium
GACCTGAACCGGGCCGTGCACGCGCGCCTGACACGCCAGCCGGACCCGGGACGAAAACGAGCCATGGGCCCGAAGCGACACAAGCTCTTTCGTGCCCATGGGCGAAAGATTCTCGGCTCCGTCCTCGACGACCACGCGACATGTCGAGCAGAGACCACGCCCGCTACAGAGATGCATCTGCCTGACCCGCGCTTGCAGCAATGTCGTGAGCAGGAGCTTGCCGCGTCGTACCTGATAGACTGTGTCGTTGGCCTTGATCGGGACAACCTCGCGGTCCTCGGGGCTCATCATCGCGTCCTCTCCCACGACCATGATGTCCGGATTGCAGTGGCAGTAGAGCCGCGGGATAATCCGGTTGGACGCGAGATCCCGACGGCACGGAGAGAAGTGCTCGTGACCGAGACCCATCGTCTCTCCATTGAGCGTATCGCGCAGGCCGCCACCGTGATTGATCCGGTGTTTCTCAACTCTCCCCAATATCTTGCAGAGTCCTTCGACAAACAGCTCGACTGTCGCCTTGTCGTCAAGGTTGAGACGCTGAACCCGATCCGCTCCTTCAAGGGGCGCGGTGCGGAGTATCTGGCGGCGTCGCTACACGGGCGACCGCACCTGGTGTGCGCGACGGCCGGCAACTTCGGCCAGGGCATGGCTTACGCTGCGCGGAAGCGGGGACTTCCACTCACCGTTTTTGCCGCCGTGAACGCGAATCCGCTGAAGGTGGAGCGCATGCGTGCCCTCGGCGCGGATGTTCGGCTTGCCGGGGGTATTGATGCCGCCTTTATGGCGGCCAAAGCGTTCGCAACGGAGAACCGCGCGCAGTTGGTAGAGGACGGCCGCGACCCTGCCATCGGCGAGGGCGCCGGCACAATCGGGCTGGAACTGCTGCGCTGGCCGGACCCTTTTGATGCGATCCTGGTCCCGTTGGGTGACGGCTCCCTGCTGGCCGGGGTGGCTCGGTGGGTAAAGGCACACCGTCCGGCCACCCAGATGATCGGGGTATGCGCCAAGAGGGCGCCCGCAATGGAGCGCTCGTGGAGGTCGGGCCGAGTTCAGGAACTGGACGGAGCTGACACGATCGCAGACGGTCTCGCGGTGTCGATCCCCTACCCTGAGGCACTCGCCGATATCACAGGCCTCGTGGACGATATCCTCCTCGTCGAAGACAACACGATGCTGGAAGCGATGCGGCGCGCGCACCGGGAACTCGGCGTTGTGCTCGAGCCCTCCGGCGCAGCCAGTCTGGCGGCGGTGCTGACCTACCGCGAGCGGTTCAAGGGCCACCGGGTCGGGGCGATTCTGAGTGGAGGCAATATCACAATGGAGCAGATTCAGCAGTGGCTCACTCCGCGATGAGGATGGAAAACGCGACAGGCTCGCCCGCTTTCTGCTCCCAGTCTCGCGGGGCGGGGCCGAGGCGCCTCGTACCGAGAGGCCCAATGTCGATTTTGGGCTCCCCCGAACGACTATCTAATGCCTGACTGAGGAGGAAGGAAACCGTGGTGTAGGGGCGCACCTTGGCGGCGTTGGCGACCGCGTAGCCGGAAGCGACGGGTTCGACTCCCGTTCGGTTCCTTCCCTTCTCAAGAACAAGAGGGGCGTGAAATAACGAGGGAACTTCTCGGGCGGCTCTTCCCAGGAGGAAACCATGAAGTATTTGTGTCTGATCTACTACGACGAGAAGAAGATGGACGCCATATCCAAAAGCGAGTGGGACGCCATCTGTGACGAGGCTTTAACCTACGAGGAGGAGCTCCGGAAGAGCGGTCACCTCATTGCCGCGGAGGCCCTCCAATCCGTTCAGGCCGCCACCACCATGCGGGTCCGGAATGGCAAGGTGTCCATAACCGACGGTCCCTTCGCCGAGACCAAGGAGCAGTTGGGCGGTTTCTTCCTAATCAACGCCAGGGACCTGAACCACGCCATTCAGGTAGCGTCGAAGATCCCGCCGGCGTGCCTGGGAAGCGTCGAGGTGCGGCCGATCAGGGAGTTAACGAGCAGCAGCGGCGACGGGCGGACGCAGTGAGATAGCGATATGAAACACAGAAGCGATTGGACTGCCACGCTATCGATGTGGGGACGCGCGTCAGCCGCCTTCGGGCGCATCGGGCTCGACAGCCTGAACCGGGCGTCTCCGCCCGTGTTGCAGCGCGCAAGCCATGGACGGTACAGACTCAGCTGGGTTGGGAGCATCCGCCATCTGCGGGAGCACTCAAGTAAGGGCGCGGGGTCCAAACGGTTCGGCTGAGCCTGCGGGAAAGCTTGACATATTCCCATATAGGAATATAATGGCCGTGATGCCGCGAGCAGCGACAACCACGGATGTGTTCAACGCAATTGCCGAGCCTCGGCGGCGGGAGATCATTGATGCGCTCGGGGGCGGCCGGGCGCATTCGGTCGGGGAACTGGTCAAGAGGTTCCGCGTTCCCCAGCCGGCAGTGTCGAAGCACCTCGGCGTACTCCGCAAGGTCGGGATTGTGTCGGTGACCAGGCATGGCCGGCGCCGCCTGTATCGACTCAACGCGGAGGAACTGAAGCCCGTACACGACTGGGTAAAGACGTATGAGCGTTTCTGGACCCACCAACTGGCCCGAATTAAAGAGCGGGCCGAGCGCAAGGCGACGGAGCGATCGGCTGACAAGAGCGGACTCACTAAGAATGAGGAGGAGTGACCATGGTGACTGGCACCGCAGACCAAACGATTCACACGCTGGAGATTACGAGGGATGAGGAAATCGCCGCCCCGGTCGAGATTGTGTTCGAGACGCTGCTGGAACACCTCGGGCCGCTCAACGCAGCGCCGGATTATCCACTTCCCATGAAGCTCGAGCCGTGGCCCGGCGGCCGCTGGTACCGGGACTTGGGGAACAACGCCGGCCATTTTTGGGGGCATGTGCAGGTCATCAAGCCCCCCACGCTCCTGGAAATCTGTGGGCCGATGTTCATGTCGTATCCCGCCATCTCACACGTGCAGTACCGCCTGACGGCCGAAGGCGACGTCACGCGTCTCAAGCTCATGCACCGGGCGATCGGCCAGATCCCAGCGGGCACTCAGGAGGCCGCAGGCCAAGGATTGAGCCAGTGGTTCGCGAGGGTTCGCGATGCTGCGGAACGTCGAAAGGCTGCGCTCGGCGGAAGTCGTTAGAACGATTCGGCGGTGATCCGAGGAGGAAAGGAACCGTAGTGTAGGGGCGCACCCTGGCCTCGTGAGCGGTCGGTGGCCGGGAGCGACGGGTTCGACCCCCGTTCGGTTCCTTCCCTTCTCCTAAAAGACGATCCCCGCCGCAGGCAGATTGATGTCTTAGCGACACCTCTTTTTGAGGGCGCATTGGGCTCGACAGCCCGAACGGAGCGTCTCCACACGTGCCGCAGCGCGTAGACCACGAAAGGTGCGTGGCCAGCCGGGTACGGGGCATCGGGCAACTGCTGGAGCACCTGGTAGGACAAAAGGACGATGCCGGCGCGTCCCCGGCTGCCTACGATGGGCCAGGTCACTTGTAAGAGAGGATGTCTTATGAACGCAGTCGCTCCACCACAAGCCGGACGGAAGGAGTGGATCGGCTCGCGGTGCTCGCCCTTCCGTGCCTGCTCTACTCCATGGACCTGACCGTGCTGCACCTGGCGGTGCCGCAGCTCAGCGCGGACCTCAAGCCCAGCAGCGCGCAGCTACTGTGGATCATCGACATCTACGGGTTCCTGGTCGCCGGATCGCTGATCACGATGGGCACGCTGGGCGACCGGATCGGCCGCCGCCGGCTGCTGCTGATCGGCGCGGCCGCCTTCGGCGCCGCCTCGGTGCTGGCCGCGATTTCGAGGAGCGCCGAGATGCTCATCGCAAGCCGCGCGGTGCTCGGCGTCGCGGGGGCGACCCTGGCGCCGTCGACTCTGTCGCTGATCCGCAACATGTTCCTCGATCCAAGGCAGCGCACGACGGCCATCGCGGTGTGGATCACCAGCTACTCGGTGGGCGCCGCCATCGGCCCGCTGCTCGGCGGGGTGGTGCTCGAGTATTTCTGGTGGGGCTCGGTGTTCCTGATCGGCGTGCCGGTAATGCTGCTGCTGCTGGCGGTGGGGCCGGTACTGCTTCCAGAATTCCGGGATCCTCATGCTGGCCGTCCGGACCTGATCAGCGCGGGCCTGTCGCTGGTCGCCGTGCTCGCGGTCATCTTCGGCCTCAAGCAGATCGCCCAGGACGGTCTGGCTCTGGTGCCGGCTCTGTCAATCCTGGGCGGTCTTGCCGTCGGCATCGTGTTCATGCGCAGGCAACTGCGGCTGGCCGACCCGCTGATCGACCTCCGTCTCTTTCGGATACCTGCCTTCAGCGCGTCACTGGCGACCTATGGGCTAGGCGTCCTCATATTGTTTGGAGGCTTTCTCTTCCTCCCGCAATACCTGCAACTGGTCCTCGACCTCTCACCGCTCGAGGCGGGCCTGTGGTCGTTGCCCTGGGCGGGTTCGTTCGTTATCGGTTCACTGCTGACCCCGCTGATCGTGCGCCGGGTCCGTCCGGCGTTCTTGATGGCTGCCGGTCTGGCGCTCGCGGCCCTCGGCTTCGGGCTGTTCACACAGGTCGACGCAGCCTCCGGACTCGCGGTCATCGTGACCGGGTCCGTTGCCTTCTCGCTGGGTTTCGCTCCGGTGTTTACGTTGACGAACGACCTGATCGTCGGGTCCGCACCACCCGAGCGAGCCGGGGCGGCATCGGCGATCTCGGAGACCGGCGCCGAGTTCGGCGGGGCGCTCGGCATCGCGATCTTCGGCAGCATCGGAATCGCCATGTATCGCAGCGCGATGGCCGCTACGGTCCCAGCCGGTGTCCCGCTCGAGGCAGCTGAGGCCGCACGGGATACGCTTGGCGCCGCCGTGGCCATAGCCGGGCAGCTATCCGATCAGGTCGGCCCCGTGCTCGTTGCTGCGGCTCGCGAGGCGTTCATTCAGGGTCTGCAACTGACCGCCGCAATCAGCGCGGTCGGTTCGATCGGCCTCGCTATCTTCGTCGCGATCCTGCTGCGACGCGTGCAGCCGAGCGCTCAGCGAGAGGGGGAACTGGAGCACGCGGTCCAAAGCTCCACATCGCATGCACAGGCCGATTTTCCTGTTCGAGACCACCATGTCCGACCATCCGCGCCGGAGAGCGTCAACCAAGGATAGTCAATCGAGCTTAAGGAGGAAACCCATGTTAAGAGACAGCAAGGCGTTCGGCGGTTTTTCGGTAAAGGACATCCCAAAGGCGAAAGAGTTCTATGGGAAAACGCTGGGGCTGGAAGTCTCTGAGTCTAATGGGCTACTGACGCTGCACCTCGCGGGCGGCGCATCAGTGCTCATCTACCCCAAGCCTAACCATACTCCGGCAACCTTCACCGTCCTTAATTTCCCGGTGGACAATGTCGACAAAGCGGTGGATGAGCTCAACAAGCGCGGCGTGCGCTTCGAGATCTACAACGAGCCCGACCTCAAGACGGACGAAAGAGGCATCGCTCGCAATGGGGGTCCGACCATAGCGTGGTTCAAAGATCCCGCCGGCAACATCCTATCTGTCCTGGAGGTAGAGTGATCAGATGCTGACACCCACTGCACAACAAGCGATTCGCACGCTCGAGATTACGAAAGATGTGGAGATTGCTGCGCCGATCGAGATGGTGTTCGAGACGCTGGTCGAGCATCTCGGTCCGCTCCACGAAACGGCCCCGGAGTCGCCGCTACCGATGAAGCTCGAGCCGTGGCCGGGCGGCCGCTGGTACCGAGACCTTGGAAACAACACCGGGCATTTTTGGGGGCACGTCCAGGTCATCAAGCCGCCCAAGCTCCTGGAAATCTGCGGTCCGGTGTTCATGTCGTTTCCGGCAATCTCACACTTGCAGTACCGACTGACAGCGGAAGGAGATGTTACGCGTCTCCGGCTCACGCACGGAGCGATGGGACAGATACCACCCGATTGGCTGGAAGGCGTCGACAAAGGGATGGAGCCCTGGAGCCACACCCTTGGGAGGGTTCGTGAAGCTGCCGAGCGTCGAAAGAGCGCGCTCGGCGGAAGCCGTTAGACACCCTGTCCACCGGGCCTTGACTGAGAAGGAATGGAACCGTGGTGTAGGGGCGCACCCCGGCTTCGTAACCGCGTAGCCGGGAGCGACGGGTTCGACCCCCGTTCGGCTTCCTCCCTTCTCAAAATCGCACTCAAAGAGCGGAGGACAGAAGTGCCACGTAAGGGCGAGAAAGCGCACGGGCTGACTTCCAGACTCGGCTCCCAAGCGCACTTGGCGGCATGAAGTGTTACATTGTTGACCAGGAAGGGTAAAAGCCGTACGAGCAGCAGCTTCACGCACCCGACAACTCTCTGGGGAGCGTAGTGACTATGCGTGTGAATCGGATTCTGTCGGTCATTCTCCTTTCTGCGCTTGCCGCGCTGTATGTCGCATGTTTTTCGACGGACGCCGGCGCGGCCTCCGTTGGACAGGACTACCTGATTACGAAGGGATTCGTGGCGGCCAAGAACGGCATGACTCTGACACTGCTCGCAAGCAACAGGCGGATCGTCGTGGCGATTACCAGCAATACACGGATTCTGGGTCAGCGAGACTCGTTCGCGGCGATCGTTCCGAACGATGTCGTCCGGGCGGAAGGGCGGATGGTTGGCAATCGCCTCCTCGCCGATCGTGTGGAAGTCGTGCTTGCCGCGGACAGCCTGAGGGCTCAGCCGCAGCCCAAAGGGCCGACCATCGATGTCCTAACGTTCGATATCTTGCCTCGGTAACCGGACCGCACTCTCGCGTGCCTCAGGCGCGTCAAGCCGGGCTCTCTAGCGCGGTCCACACAACGCGGTGGATGACCGCGCGAAAACGGCCCCAGTCATGCCAGCGCGCGTTCAGTTCGTCAGCGTACCCGAGACCCAGATGGTCTAACTGGTCGGCGATCGTCAGCAACTCGGCCGGCTCGATGTTGCGGAACGCCTCCACCTGCTCGTGCTCGTCCAGCGCCCCGAGGATCCCGCCGACCTCGTCGAGGAGGAAAGCGACGGTGTAAAAGATGGAAAGCGAGTCTACACCTCCGGTTGCGTACGCGACCACGGCCAGCAGTCGCCGCACTTCGGTCTGAAGCCCCGTCTCCTCGTGACTCTCGCGCCGTACGGCATCCAGCACGCGCTCGCCGGAGGCGATGCCACCCGTGAGGAGCCTGAAGACGCCCGGGGGATAGAAGGTCTTTCGAAACGTCAGCAGTTGACCGCTGATCCTTCGAACAACTATGCAGACCTCACCATTCCCTACGGCGAGGTTCTCCGAAGTCAGGTAGCCGTTTGGCGCAAGATCGACAGTTTGAACCAGCGGCTGACCGTAGGCGCCGGCCAGTTCTGCAAGTTCGCGCCGTGTCGTTGCCGGAAGCGTTGCAATCATGGGATAGTCCCCGGTCGTTCCAATGTCTCGCTTCGCAGATTCTGCGCCGTGCTGTGCGCCTCCCGCCAGAGGGGTGTTTGATCCAGCCATCGAAGTTTCCGCATGACCTGGTCGGGCGCACAATTTTCCTCGGAGGACACGTCCTTGGCGGCCTCACGATACATGTATCGCAACGGCAAGATCGTTCCCTACGGCGACGCCCTGATCCACGTGCAGTCGGCGGCCGTCAAGTACGGCACCTCGGTCTTCGAGGGTCTCAGGGCGTACTGGAACGAGCGGCAAGGAGAATTGTACGTCTTTCGGCTCAAAGAGCACATCGACCGCCTCTTTGAGTCACTCCGGCTCATGCGGATGGAGCACAACTTCACGCGTGAAGAGCTAGGGTCGTCCATTCTAGAGGTGCTGCGCAAGAACGAGTACCGCGAAGATGTGCACATCCGCCAGAGCGCGCTCGTCGAGGCAGACGGCGCCATGGATGCGACCGGTCCGGTGGGTCTGGCGGTAGATGCGCGCCCGCGTGAGGGCAAGACCAGGGAGGGCATCGCAGCCTGTGTCTCGTCCTGGATCCGGATTGCCGACGGGAGCATGCCGCCCCGCATTAAATGCTCGGCCAACTATCAGAACGGTCGCCTGGCGACCCTGGAGGCCAAAGTCAACGGGTACCAAAGCGCGCTGCTGCTGAACTCTCGCGGGAAGCTGGCGGAGGCACCCGGTGCCTGCTGCTTTGTGGTCCGTCGCGGCGTCCCCATCACGCCGCCCGTGACCGCGGACATCCTGGAGTCGGTGACGCGGGCAACGCTCCTCGAGTTGTTCCGAAAGGAACTGGCACGGGAGCCCGTGGAGCGTGAAGTCGATCGCACGGAGCTCTGTGTGGCCGACGAGGCCTTCCTCTGCGGCAGCGGTTGGGAGATCACTCCCATTCTCTCGATCGATCGGCTGCCGCTTGGCGACGGCACCCGGCTGGGACCGCTTACGAAGGCGATCATGGAGTGCTACTTCGCGGTGGTTCGCGGGGAAAAGCCCGAGTATCGCGAATGGCTGACGCCGGTCTACGGCAGCGGGCTGCGTGCTCGGGAACGTGAGGCAGGACGAGCGGCCGGCTGACCTCATCGTACGAGTTGATCCGCGGCTCTCTGATCAACTCCACACCCTCGCCCGCCGGCGCATGGTCTTTTTCGCCGGTCTCCCCGGCACCGGCAAGAGCCTGCTCGTTCATCAACTTGCCCACCTCGCCAACGCGCGGGGCCGCACCGTTGATTTGCTGCAATGGGACGTCGCGCGCCCGGCGATGGAGGCAAGCGACGCCGGAACTCGCTATCCGCCCCGGGAGGGCGTCACGCACGGGGTCATCCGCATGGCGGCGGGCCTGTGGGCCCGCGCGGCAATTGCCGAATGGGCCGCTGCCGGGCCAGAGCATCTCCTGATCGGCGAGACGCCACTCGTGGGGCATCGCTTCATCGAATTGGCGCGCCCCGCCAATGACCCGGTCGAGGGACTCCTGTCGGCACCGGAGTGTCGCTTCGTCATTCCTGTGCCCTCGCACACGGTAAGGGATTTTCTCGAGACCGAGCGCGAGCGGCGGATCGCACAACCTCTGCACGCTCGGGAACGCGAGGACGCGGCGCCGCAGGTGTTGCGCGACCTGTGGAGCGCGCTGCCGCGGGTGGCAGAGTTGCTTGGGATTCCGTTCGGCGCGCCGGACACAGAGGAGGCCGCGCTCCAGGCCCGTCCTTCACCAGGCACAGTGCCGTACGATCCGGTCGTGTACCGGCGCGTTTACGAGGCGGTCTTAAGACACCGTCACACCGAGAGTGTCTGCCTCGATGTAATCCTCCCGACCGGTGCGTTCTCCGTCTACGACTTCACGGTGCCCCGTACGGATCTTGTCCCCACTCCGGCGGAGGCCGAGAAGTTCATCCGTGAAGTCGAAGGACGCTTCCCCGATGCTGATGTTCTCGAGCGCGAGATCGGCCGCTGGTGGGTCGCCTGATGGCGAGTCAGCGGCGGTACTTCGCGGGCACGCGCCGCGGGGCACGGTATGGCGGGTCGGGCATGCGCCCCACGGGGATCTCGACCAGTGCTGGGCGGTTCAGGACCACGGCCTCCCGCACGAGACCGCCCACGTCGGTGGCCTCTTTGGCGCGCAGTCCGGCGATGCCGTAAGCGTCCGCGAGCTTCATGAAGTCCGGGTTGTGGAGATCGGTGCCGATGGTCCCGCCCCATGCTTCATCCATATCGCGGGCGACATTCCCATAGGAGTTGTCGTTGAAGAGCACCACGATGACGTTGATGTCGTACTTGACCGCCGTCGCAAGTTCCTGAGAGTTGAACAGGAACCCGCCATCGCCGCACACCGCGAGCACGGGCTGATCCGGGCGGGCGACTTTGGCGCCAAGCGCTGTTGGGAAGGCATAGCCAAGGGTTCCCGCGTAGGACGGCGTGAGATACGTCCGCGGGTGGTAGACGGGCCAAAAGGGTCGCGAGTAGTAGCCGATCTGGGTCATGTCCCCCACGAAGATCGCGTCGTCTGGAGCGCCTGCGCGCAGACTCTTCAAAATTGACGCCTGAGGTTCGCAAACGCCGGTTGAGGCCACCTGGGCTCGCAGCGCCTCAAGCTCTGCCTTTCGCGACGGCCGCGGCGCCGAGCCTTTGCGCAGCCGGCCGAGCAACTGCACCAGGGTGGCGCGGGCGTCGCCGACGAGGCCGA
>JBOGSE010000303.1:0-1515 GCA_050694895.1 bacterium
CCCAGGAACGCGCGTCATTCTTGTCCGGCCGGGGCGGCGATACGACCTTCGCCAGGCCGACGACCGCCGCGTCGCGCTGCGAGTGGTAGATGATGACAGTATCGCCGGGTTTCATTGTCTTGATGGCATTGACCGCTGCCGGATTGCGCACGCCGTCCCACACGGTCGTGCCCTCGCGCTTGAGGTCATCGATTGAGTATGTCTCCGGATCGGTCTTCGCGAGGAAGTACGCCATTGCTGTCACCTCAATAGTCAATGGGGCAGGTAAGATACCGGCTCATCCCCGTCTCTGGTAAGAAAATGCGCGGAGACCCGGCATCGCAATGATCGTTCATCTCCTGGACGGCACATACGAGCTGTTCCGCCACTTCTACGGCCTTCGCCGCTTCAACAAAGGCGAGGATCGGCCCTTCGGAGCGGTGATCGGCGTGCTGCATATGCTGTTGCAGATGATCGAGACGGGAGCCACTCACGTCGGTGTGGCAACCGATCATGTCATCGAGTCGTTTCGCAACGATCTCTGGTCTGGTTACAAAACCGGGGAAGGCATCGAGCCCGCACTCCTCGCCCAATTCCACCCTCTCGAAGAAGCGCTCACGGCAATGGGAGTGGCTGTATGGCCTATGATCGAGCTTGAGGCCGACGACGGGCTTGCCTCCGCGGCGCAGATCGCCTCCGGAAATGGGGCCGTGGAGAAAGTCTGTATCTGGACACCCGATAAGGACCTGGCGCAGTGCGTCCGCGGCGATCGAGTCGTGCAGGTTGACCGCAGAAGGCAGAAGATCCTCAATGCGCAAGGGGTTCGCGCGAAATTCGGTGTGGATCCCGTCCTGATTCCCAACTTCCTCGCCCTCGTCGGCGACCCGGCAGACGGATATCCAGGCATTCCGGGGATAGGTCCGACCAGGGCCGCACGGCTGGTGAACCGATACGGCATGATAGAGAACTTTCCGCCTGCCGTATTGGGGGAGGACCGACGCGACGTTGCGCTCCTGTTCAAGAATCTGGCGACGCTCAGGACCGACGCGCGCCTCTTCCGCGAGGTGGACGAGCTGCGGTGGCGCGGCCCCAGCAGTGCATTCGCGGCGTGTTCAGAGCGCCTGGGAGACGCTCGTCTGCTGGAGCGCTGCCTCAAGGCACCAGTCATCTAGAGCCTGCAGACGACCCCTGGCGCGAATGGGCATCCGGGCCGCGGGGGTCGCGCGCCCCGAAGACGCGCTCCAGTTCGTAGGCCGGCGTGACCTCCAACTGATCGTAGCGGCACTCTTGCGTGCGCTTGTCGGGACGCCAGCGCACGAACTTCGCGGCGTGCCGGAAGCGAGTCCCCTGCATGTGGTCGTAGGCGACCTCGCAGACGCGCTCTGGCCGTAGCGCCACCCAGCTCAGGTCCTTGCCACGATTCCAGCGGCTCGTCGCGCCGGGCAGGCGCTGCCCCTTGGCGTTCGCTTCGTCCTGCGCCTCGGCCCAGTCGCGCCAGGGGTGGCCGTCGAGCGCGTTCTTGCGCAGCGGCGCCAG
>JBOGSE010000304.1:0-4157 GCA_050694895.1 bacterium
GCGCCAGGCCGAAGATCTCCGCGGCCGTGACGGTATGGATGTCATCCCCATGGGCGAACGCCTCGACCAGACTCGGATCGCCCGTAATGTGCGCCAGGACCCTGAGATCGATCTGCGAGTAGTCGACGCTCAGGAGTGCCATCCCGGGCGGCGCAATCACGGCGCGGCGGATCTTCCGGCCCTCCTCCGTGCGGATGGGCAGGTTCTGGAGGTTGGGCTGCTCGGTGATGACCCGCCCGGTCGCGGCGAGTGTCTGGTTGTACGTCGTGTGCACGCGGCCCGTCGCGGGGTCGGCCAGGGCGCAGAGGACGTCGACGTACGTCGACTTCAACTTGGAGAGCTCGCGATGCTCGAGGATCTTCGCGACGATCTCATGACGCGGGGCCAGGGTCTCCAGCACTTCCGCGTCGGTGGAGTAGCCGGTCTTCGTCTTCTTGAGCGGCGGGAGCTGCAGCTTCTCGAAGAGCACGAACCCCAGTTGCCTGGTCGACCCGATGTTGAACTCCGTGCCCGCGAGCCTGTAGATCTCCGCGGCCAGGGCCTCGAGCCGCGCGGTGAGCTCATCCCCCAGCCCGCGCAGATACGCAACGTCCACGACGACGCCGGCGCGCTCCATCTCTGCCAGCACGCCGGCCAGGGGGATCTCGACATCGCGGAACAGGCCGTCGACGAGCCGGTCGCGCATGCGCCCGTCCAGAATCTCGCGCAGTTGCGGCAGCGCCGCCGCGGCCTCGCCCGCCCAATGCTCAGGTGTCGGCGCCTTCGGGCCGTTCCCGCTTCGTGCTTCCAGGTCCAGTCCAAGGAACTCGCGCGCGGCGGTGGCGATGGTGTGCGTCCGCTTTCCCGGGTTGAGCAGATAGGACGCGATCGCGACGTCGAAACCGAACCCCTCGGGGGTGACGCCCTGGCGGGCCAGGGTCAAGATATCACCCTTGAGGTCGGCGCTCACTTTGCGGATCGCCGGGTCTTCCAGGACAGGCTGGAGCTCACTTGGGAGGATCCCGCCCGGCAGCGGCAGCCAGGCGGCCCGGCGGTCGGCCGCGACGCCCACCGCGCGAAGCGGTGCGACAAGCGGATGCCCCTCTCCCCGAAGAAACGCGATCCCGATCTCAGGCGCGCCCCTGACGACGTCGATGAGGCCGGCCGGCGTCTGGGCCTGGACGGCGGCCGTAGGGACCACGACCGGTGCCGCGATATCGCGCAAGCGGTCGATGAACACACGAAATTCCAGCTCGCGGAACAGCGCTTCGAGCCGCTCGCGATCGGGCTGACGTCGACGGAGCGCCTCCCAATCGATATCCATCGGGACATCGGCGACCAACGTGGTCAGGTGCTTACTCTGTGTGACCTGGTCGCGCGCGGACGCGAGCACCGTCCGCACCTTTGGGGGTGCGCGATCGAGCCCGTCGAGCAACCCCTCCAGGCTTCCAAACTGCTGGATGAGGGCCGCGGCGGTCTTCTCGCCGACGCCCGGGATGCCGGGGATATTGTCGCTGGGATCGCCGCGCAGGCTCTTGTAGTCGGGGAGGCGCTCGGGCCCGAATCCAAACCGCTCACGTACACGGGCCTCGTCGTACACGACCGTCTCGGTCACCCCCCGACTGGTGACCATCACGCGTGTGTGCTCATCAACCAGCTGCAGCGTGTCGAGATCCCCGCTCACGATCAACACGCCAAGCCCTTCGCGCCGGGCCCGACGTGCGATGGTCGCGATGATGTCGTCCGCCTCAAACCCCTCCGCTTCGAAGATGGGAATCCGCAGCGCGTCCAGCACCTGCTTGCTCAAACCAATCTGCGGTCGCAGGTCGTCCGGCATGGCCACCCGGTGCGCCTTGTATGCGGCGAACTGCTCATGCCGGAAGGTCCGTCCGGGACGATCGAAGGCGGCGGCGACGTACCCCGGACGTTCCTCTTCGAGAACCTTCAGCAGCATCGCGGTCAGGCCATAGACCGCGTTCGTCGGCCGGCCGTTCGCGGTCACCAGATACGGCAGGGCGTAAAAGGCTCGGTAAATGAGCCCGTTGGTATCGAGCAGCACAAGAGTGCCTGAGGTCTCCATCACCGGCTGTTCTAGTATAGCAGGGGGCCCGTCGTGGCCTGGCCAGTGCGAAACGGGCTGCGGCGCCGGTTAGTTACACCGCGCTGTCCGGCCGGCGGATCATCCGGCGCAGGAACGCCCAGCCGAGCGCTCCCAGCAGCGCGATCGGCAGAAGCGCGGCGGCAAAGGCCGCCAGCCTCTCCGTGGCGCCGAGGATCTGACGGAGCGTGTTGAGAAACGCGGCCTGAATGCGGGTCAGCGTCTGATCGAAATCCCAGAACCCGCCGGTTTTCTTCTTGGATTTCTGGCTCACCTCGACCTGAACCGTGGCCAGGTCGACGCGGTTGGAGAGGTAGCGCAGGCGGCCGGTGAGGCGCTCGATCTCTCCTCGCACACGCGCGACCTCCTGCTCGATCGCCATCAGATCAGGGATCTTGGTCGCCCGGTCCATGAAGGCGAGCAGCCGCGTCTCGTGGCGCTCCATGTTGCGCACGCGCGCCTCAACGTCGATGAACTCTTCCGTCACATCCTGACCGCTGACCTGGCGGCGCTGCACAGTGCCCAGCGTCTCCACCTTGCGCACGACCTCGCCGAAGCGGCCGGCGGGGGTGCGCAGGACGAACGTCCCACGCGGGATGCCATCATCCTCAGCGTAGGATGAGTCGGCAACAAACCCACCCGCGCCCTCGGCGATCTCGAGCAGGCGCCGCGCGGCGTCATCGAACTTCTCTACCTCAATCGCCAGCTGGCCGGTCCGGATGACGCGGCGCAGCGCCGCGGCGTCGACAGCCTGGCCGACGTTGCTCTGCGCAGCGGGGGCCTCCGTTCCCGACCTCGTCGCTTCTTCCGGAGCAGGTGCCGTCGCGGGCCGCGCGACCCGGCGATTCTCGAGCTTGGCCGCAGGCTCGCCGGCACGCTGGGCATCGCGCGCGGAAGAGCCGCGGTCAGCGCCCTCTCGCTCTTCACTCCGTAGACCGAGAGAGACCGGCACGACCTCCCGGACAAGGTTGGCCGCGAAGATCGCTACCAGCGCAACGGAAGCGGCGACGGCCGCCGTCTTCCAGGACCACCGGAGGGTCGGCACGAGGGCGCGCAGCCGAGCCCAGCCTGGCCGCGGCGCGGCATTCGCAAGTTGCTCGACTCTGCCGCGAACCGCGGCCGCAAAACCTTCGGGCACCTGCACGGGTTCCACCTCCCGAACGAGTCGCACCGTTGCCCGCAGTTGGGCGAGGACAGCGCGGCATTCGGCGCACTCCTCGAGGTGCGCGTCCACCTGAGCGGCTTCGCCGGTGTCCAGCGCGCCGTCGATCAGCGCGGAAAGTCGGGCGCGGGCGGTCTCGCGATCCTGGCGTGTCGTCCCATGGCCGTTCATCGTGTCGCTCTCCACCTCATCGACATCTAGCCTTCCGCGGTCACAAGATCGGTCAGCTGCGCCCGCAGTACCTCGCGCCCGCGGCTCAGCCGCGAGCGAACCGTGCCTATTGGAATGCGCAGCACTCGGGCGATCTCTTCATATGCGAGGCCCTGCAGGTCGCGGAGAACGACGACCGCGCGATACTCCGCCGGCAGGTGTCCCACCGCCGCCTGCACGCGACGGTGAACCTCCCGGCGGTGAACTTCGGCGGCAGGATCCGCGGCGCCGGGCTGGTCGGCGGGCAGCTCGACCGGGGGCAGGGCGGGCCGCCGGCGCACGAGATCCAGCGCCGCGTTCGTCGCGATGCGGTAGAGCCACGTCGAAAACGCCGCGTCGCGGCGGAACCCGGAGAGGGCCTGGTAGGCCCGCACGAACGCGTCCTGCGCCGCGTCATTCGCATCCTCATGGTTGCCGGTGATCCGGTAGGCCAGGTTGTAGATCCGGCCCTGATGGATGCGCACGAGGTCCTCGAAGGCATCCAGATCGCCAGCGCATGAGCGAGTAACGAGCTCCCGTTCGTCGACGGCCACACAGGCCTCCCAATGGTGCACTGTCGCCTGCTTAGACGTGCCCATCGGGGAAAAGTTCCCAGACCTCATGGTATACTCGGCACGGACGCCGGGGTGGTGAAACCTGGGATACACGGCAGATTCAAAATCTGCTGGGGGAAACCCCGTGCGGGTTCGACTCCCGCCCCCGGCACCA
>JBOGSE010000305.1:0-3507 GCA_050694895.1 bacterium
GTCGTCGTGGACAGGCACACCCCACTCCGCATCGTGATACGCGATGCTGAGCGGCGTTCGTGCCCAACCGCAACGGGTGTGCGGATCCACGGCTTTCCCTTGCCTGCTCGCGCTCTGACTGACAGCGCCGTCTCAGTCCAGCAGTTCCCCCAGCCGCCGTTCGAGAAACCGCCGCTCCGGCTCCTGCCGCGTGAGGTCGAGGGCCCGTTCGTAGGAGGCGCGGGCTTCCGCTGTTCTCCCTAGCCGCCGGCACAGGGCCGCCCGCGCCGCGTGGGCCAGGTGATAGTCCCCCAGATCACCGCGCGCCAGGATGACGTCAATGAGGGCGAGACCCGCCAACGGACCGTCGCGCATCGCCACCGCCACGGCGCGGTTCAGCTCGACCACGGGCGACGGCTCCACCCGCGCCAGCACGTCATACAGTCCGACGATCTGGGCCCAGTCCGTCGCGCCGGCGCTGGGCGCCTCCGCGTGCACCGCCGCGATCGCCGCCTGGAGGGTGTACGGGCCGAACCGGCGCGACGACAGCGCCCGTTCCACGAGCGCCAACCCCTCCGCGATCTGCTCCCGGTTCCAGCGCGAGCGGTCCTGGTCGTCCAGCAGGACCAGCTCGCCCGCCGGCGAGGTACGCGCGGCGCGCCGCGATTCGTGCAGCAGCATCAGCGCCAGGAGTCCCGCCACCTCGGGCTCCGGCAGCAGCTCGGCGAGCAGCCCCCCCAGACGGATCGCCTCGCCCGAGAGATCGGGCCGCGTCAGCGACTCCCCCGACGACCCGGAGTACCCCTCGTTGAATACGAGGTAGACCACGCGGAGCACGGTGTCCAGCCGGTCCGGGAGATCGGCCCGGAACGGCACCTGATAGGGAATGCGCGCGTCGCGGATCTTCGCCTTGGCGCGCACGATCCGCTGGGCTACCGTGGGCGGCGCAGTGAGGAAGGCGCGCGCGATCTCCTCGGTCGTGAGGCCGCACACCTGGCGCAGCGTCAGCGCCACCTGGGCGTCCGGCGACAGGGCGGGATGACAGCAGGTGAAGATCAGCCGCAGCCGGTCGTCCTCGACCCCCTCGGCGTCCTTTCCCGCGGCGTCATCGGTCTGGGCGTCGAGTCGCTCGGCGACCTCCGCCAGCGACGCGTCGAACCGAGCGCGCCGGCGCAGGCTGTCGATGGCCTTGAAGCGGCCGGTCGATACGAGCCACGCCCGGGGATTGGCGGGCACGCCATCCCGGGGCCAGCGCTCCACCGCCGCGGTGAAGGCATCGTGCAGCGCCTCCTCGGCGAGGTCGAAGTCGCCGAGCAGGCGGATCAGAGTAGCGAGGACCCGGCGCGAGTCGGAGCGGTAGACGGCGTCCACCCTCTCGCGCACCCGCCCGGCCGTATCCCCGCTCATCAGTGCCGTCCCGCAGTCCCTCGGTCCCCGGGAGCCGGCGCTAGGCGTCGACCAGAACCTTGAAGCCGCCGTAGACCATGCGCTTGACGTCGAAGGGCATCGCCTTCGGATCCATCATCTTCGCGAGTCGCGGGTCCTTCATCACCTTGGCGTTGACGCGATCGCGGTGCACGCGCGACTTGAAGCCGATCCACGAGAACACCACCGTCTCGCCGGGCTTGAGCTTGATCCTGCGCGGGAAGCTCACCCCCCACTTCGCGTTGAGGTCCTCGCCGACGCATTCCCGGAACTCGAGGGCGCCGTGCTCCCGCCATACTTTTCCCGCCTTCTGTGCCATGCGGCGGTAGGCCTGCAGGTTTTTCTTGGGGACGGGCAAGACATACCCATCGACATATCGCATGTGAACCCTCCGTAGGCTAGCGGGATTTCCGCGCTCGGCCACGATCTTCAGCGGTCGGTTGTCGCGAACGGGTTCTCGTCCGCGCTCGGGCCGTAAATCGATGGGATAGGCACGCCGAGCTCTCGCAGGTACACCGTCAACTGCCCCCGGTGGTGGTACCAGTGGTTCAGCATGATCGACCGCAGGAGCGCCACGCGGGGAATCGCGAACAGCTCACGTTCGCCCTGCATCATTCGCCACGTTGTCATGAGCGTGGCATCGTCCATGCCGGCCAGCAGCTTCTTCGCTCTCGCGATGCTCTGGTTGAGCGCCGGGATGAGCTCCGACGCGCTGCTCGGGCTGGGGTCGGTGAACCGGGGAGCCTGGACGGGCGAGTGCACGGCCATCTCAGCGACCCCGCCGGGCACGCTCGCGACATGCAGCGCAAGCTCGCCGAGCGTCCGCGCCTTTTTGTGTGGCCGCCACGTCAGTTGGTTGTCCGGGACGCGCTCGAGCACGCGCCGTGTCGTCCGTGCTTCTTCTTCGAGCTCCTGCAACAGGCCATCGATCAGTGCCATGGTCCGCCTCCGTCTCGCCTGCGCACGGCCTACGAGCCCCGCTGGGGCCCGTCGGTCTCGCTCGGCAAGCCCTTGAATGCCGGGGACGTGATCGCATTCCCCCCTTGCATTTCAGCGATCATTTTCAGGTGCGGTGTTCAACGATAACGGGGTGCCGGTTCCCCGGTCTGCTCCGCTAGTGCAGGTGCGAGGCGCGCCGCGACTACCGCTTCGCGGCCTTCTTCCGCTGCTCGGATTGCGCGCGCAGGCGCTCCTCTTGCGCCCTGAGCTCGGGAGTGAACTCGGCCCCGAAGTCTTCCGCCTCGAACACCTGGCGAATCTCGATCTCGGACTCCGTGCCAGGGAAGGGATTCGGGCAGCGCTTGACCCATTCGATCGCCTCTTGCTTCGACCTCACCTGCCACAGCCAGAAGCCGGCGATGAGCTCCTTCGTCTCGGCGAAGGGCCCGTCGATCACGGTCCGCTTCGCTCCCGAGAACTTGACGCGCGCGCCCTTCGAGCTCGGGTGGAGCCCCTCGCCCGCGAGCAGGACGCCGGCTTTCGCCAACTCCTCGTTGTACTTCCCCATCTCGGTCAGGAGCTTCTCGTCCGGGAGACCGCCGGCCTCTGAGTTCTTGTTGGCTTTGACCAAAATCATGAATCGCATGGTAATACCTCCGTTTGATTTGAGGTTAAGAGCCGGGCTTCCGGACGATCTCGACCGGGCGAACCCAGGCCCTCAGCATGATAGCCATCTTACTGTTTCCCCCCGAACATTGCCCGCACGCGCTTCTGCATCTCCTCCGGCGCGACGTCTTCTTTATGCGTGGCCACCCACCAGAGATGCCCGAACGGATCCTCCAGCTGGCCTGAGCGATCGCCGTAAAACTGATCCATCACCGGCTTGCGTTCTTTGGCGCCGGCGGCCAGCGCTCTCTTGAAGAACGCGTCGACGTCTTCGACATAGAGATGGATGCTGACGGGCGATCCGCCCAGCGTTTGCGGCGCCTTCCCACCGAACTCCGGGAATTCGTCCGACAGCATGATCACGGAATCGCCCAGGCGGATTTCCGCATGCCCGAGGCGTCCGTCAGGCATCAGTAATTTGTAGCTCTCGGTCGCTCCGAAAGCCTTCTTGTAGAACTCCAGCGCCTTCACGGCATTCTTGATGGTCAGGTAGGGTGT
>JBOGSE010000306.1:0-2399 GCA_050694895.1 bacterium
CTGATCACCCTCCTCGAGCGCGAGGCGGCGGCCGAGCGGGACAAACTGCTGGCCGAGGCCCGCAGCCAGGCGGAGGCGGTTCGCGCTCAGGCCCGGCGCGAGGCGGAGGAGCTGCTGGCCGCGCACCAGGCCGGGCTGGAGGCCGAGGCGAAGGCGGCCGTCGTCAAAGCCCAGAGCACCGCGCACCTGCGTGCGTCCTCGCTGCTCCTGCAGGCCAAAGACGAGGAGATCAGACGGGTCTTCGCGCAGGCCGAGGCCGAACTCGCACGCTTTGCGGGCAACGGCCAGCGCTACCCCGGGATCCTGGAGGCGTTTATCGAAGAAGCGCTGCGCGGTATGGGATCTGGAGCTGTAGTGACCGTTAACCCCTCCGATAAGGATACCGCTGAGGCGGTGGTCGCCATGATGAAGTTGGGAGACCGCATAGGAAAAGCTGCTGTGCGCACCGACGCGTCGGTCCAGGGCGGGGTCCGCATCTCGTCGCCCGATGGACGCCTTGTGGTCACGAATACGCTTGGCTCCCGGCTGGAGCGCGCCCGCCCGATGCTCGCGGCGGAGGTCGCCAGGGCGCTGTGGGCGTCGTAACCGGCGTCGATGCCTGACTTCCCATACATCAACGCCCGGGTGCGCGCGATGCGCAGTCGCCTGATGCCCGCATCGCGCCTTGAGGACCTGCTGGCGGCGCCCACGTTGGACGCGTTTCTCCAGGCCCTGGCCGCGACGCCCTATGGGCCCGAACTGCAGGAGGCGCTCGTGCGCTATCAGGGCCTGCGGGCGGTCGACGACGCACTCGCGACCAACCTGCAGCGCACGACGCGGGCGATCCTGCGATTCGCCGACGACCGGCCGCGCGCGCTGATCGAAATCCTGTTGCTTCGGTGGGACCTGGCGAATCTCCGCGCGATCGCGCGCGGAAAGCACGCCGGCCGGCCGGCCGATGAGATCACCGGCGCGCTGGTGCCCGCGGGCATGCTCGGCGAGGTGGTCCTCAAGGAGATGGCCGGCTATCCGGACCTCACTGGGGTGGCCGGGACGCTCGAATCGCTCGATCATCCGCTGGCCGCGGCGATGGCCTCGGGCGTCGCCGAATACGTGACGACGAAGGATCTCCTGTCGGTCGAGATCGCGCTCGATCGCGGCTACGCCGCGTACGTGCTGCGGCAGATGGGCAGTGCGGGGGGCGATGCGGCCACGTTGCGAGAAAACGTCATCGCCGAGACCGACACCGCCAACGTGAAGACCGCGTTGAAACTGGCCTCCGCCGGGAACCTGCCGGAGGACCGGCGGAAAAGGTTCTTCACCCCCCTGCCGGAAGACGCGGGGGCGGGGGTGACCGAGAAGCTCTTTCTCGCGCTCTCTTCTCCGCAGACGCAGGCGCAGGCGTGGGAGCGGTTGCGTGTGCACGGATTTCCGGTTCGCGACCTGCCGACCGACCTGGTGGCATTCGAGCGCGCTCTCGACCTTCAGGCCGCCAAGGATCTTGCCGCGCGCTATCTCAGGGATCCGCTGGGGCTCGATCTCATCATCGGCTACCTGGCGATGAAGTCAGCCGAGGTCGCCAATCTCCGGTTGATCGCGCGTGGAAAGTTCCTGGGCCTGCCGCGCGAAGCGGTCAGGCGGGAGATGGTCGTTGTATAGGCTCGGCGTTATCACGGACCCTGAAAGCGCCACCGGGTTCCGGCTGGCCGGCGCCGAGGTCCGCGAAGCCGCGAACCCGCAGGAAGCCCTGGAGCATCTACGCCAGTTCGTGACGCTCGACTACGGCCTGGTGGCGGTGAACGAGGCGCTGCTTGCGGGGACTAATGAGGAACGCGCGCGGCTGCTGCGCGGCCGGGATCTCCCGATCATCGTGCCGTTCCCGGCGCCGCAGGCCGAGATCGAAAGCGGGGAAGCCTATGTGGCGCGCCTGGTGAAAGAGCATATTGGGTTCTACGTGAAACTGCGGTAGCGGAGGGCTGAGATGGCGACGCAGGGCACCATCATCAAGATCGCCGGGCCGGCGGTCATCGCCCGCGGGATTCCTGGGGCGCGCATGAACGACCTGGTCCGCGTCGGCAACGAACGCCTGCTGGGCGAGATCATCCGCCTGGACGGCGAGACGGCGTTCATTCAAGTCTACGAGGACACCTCCGGCCTGCAGTTCGGAGAGCCGGTCGTGAGCACGGAAACGCCGCTGTCGCTGGAGCTGGGCCCCGGGTTGCTGACGGGCATCTTCGACGGCATCCAGCGGCCGCTGCAGAGCATCCGCAAGCAGACCGGCGACTTCATCGCACGCGGCGCCGTCACCGAAGCACTCGACCGATCGAAGCGATGGACGTTTGCTCCCAAGGTGTCGAAGGGAGCGAAGGTGGGCCCCGGCGACGTCATCGGTACGGTGCAGGAGTTTCTCTTCGAGCACC
>JBOGSE010000307.1:0-16838 GCA_050694895.1 bacterium
GCCTGACCTCGTCCTTATCGATGCCGGAGAGATTCGCGGCCACGCGGCTGCCCGCGCGGGCTTCGCTCACCGCGTCGCCATGCACCTGCACCCCGCGCACCCTGACGTCGCGCCCGGCCGGCAGCACGGTGAGGAGATCGCCCGGCCGAACCGCCCCGCTCCAGAGCGTTCCCGTGACGACCGTGCCGAAGCCCTGCATCACAAACGAGCGATCAACGGGCAGACGCACCGGTCCCCCGGCGGGCCGCTCGGGGACCTGTTCGGTCAGTCGATCCAGCGCGGCGACGAGATCGGGGAGTCCGGCGCCCGTCTTCGCCGACGCCGCAATGACCGGCGCGCCTTCAAGCGGCGTCCCCGCGACGAGTCCCGTGAGATCTTCGCGCACCGCGCTCACCCAGTCAGGGTCGACGGCGAGATCGATCTTGTTGAGCACCACGACGCCTCCATAGAGATGGAGGAATCGAAGGATGTCCAGGTGCTCGCGTGTCTGGGGCATCGCGCCCTCGTCGGCCGCGACGACGAGCATCACCAGGTCGATCCCACCCGCCCCGGCCAGCATGTTGTGAATCAGTGCCTCGTGGCCCGGAACGTCCACGATGCCCAGGCGTCTGCCACTTGGGAGGGTGAGGTGCGCGAATCCGAGATCCAGCGTCATGCCGCGACGCTGCTCCTCGGCCAGGCGATCGGGATCGATCCCGGTCAGCGCGCGAACCAGCGCGCTCTTGCCGTGATCGATGTGGCCTGCCGTGCCGACGGTGATAGACCGCATCAGGCGCGGCGGATGCCCTCATGCGCCGCAGCGACGGCCGTCAATACACGCCGGTCATCGCCGGGGAGCATCGCAAGCACGTCGAGGAGCAGCGCACCGTCCCGCACCACCGCCACCACCGCGGGCGCCGTGGTGCGCAGTTGTGCGGCCCAGTCTTCGGCCCGCCCGGCTGCCGGTCGAACCGCCGCGGCGTGGGAAGGAATGACCGCTTCGGGCAGGGCTCCACCACCCACCTGTCCTTCGGTGGCGACGACAGCAACCGACGCGGCTGGTCCGTAGTGTTTCTCCAGCGCCGCGGCCAGCCGCGCCGCACGCCGCCGTCGCTGCGCCGGCGATTGCGCGAGCAACGCCAGGACCGGTATCTCCCGCCAGGCGCGCGCCGGGTCCAGATAGGCGCGCAGCGTCGCAGCGAGTGCCGCGGTATCGAGCTTGTCGAGCCGCAAGGCCCGCGCGAGGGGATGCGCGCGACACCGCTCGACGGCTGCGCGCCGCCCAACGAGCAAACCGGCCTGAGGCCCTCCAAGGAGTTTGTCTCCGCTGAAGAGGATCAGATCCGCCCCCGAGGCGACCGCGCCCTGTACCATGGGTTCCGGCGGGAGCCCCACTGCGGCAAGATCGACGAGACAGCCGCTTCCGAGGTCGTACGCAACGGAGATGCCGCCGCGCTGACCCAACGCGGCGAGCTCGTCCAGCGACACGTCATGGACGAACCCGCGCACCGTGAAGTTGCTCCGGTGAACCTTCAAGAGCATGCCGCACGCCGCGCCCATAGCCGTCTCATAGTCGGCGAGATACGTCCGATTGGATGTTCCCACTTCGACGAGACGCGCGCCGCTCTGGTGCATCACGTCCGGCATGCGAAACCCGCCGCCGATCTCGACCAGTTCGCCCCGGCCGACGACCGCCTCGCGGCCTCCGGCCAGCGCCGCCAGCGCAAGGGTGACCGCCGCGGCATTGTTGTTGACGGCAAACCCTGCCTCGGCACCGGTCACCGCGGTGAGCATCGTCTCGATGTGCGCGTGACGGCTACCGCGCCCGCCCTCGTCGAGGTCGATCTCTAGCGCGCTGTAGCCCGCCGCGGCCTCCGCGACCGCCGCCTGCGCGGCGTCGGACAGCGGAGCCCGGCCCAGATTGGTGTGCAGCAGCACGCCGGTGGCGTTAACGACGCGGCGGAGTGACGTCTCAAACCGGCGCCGGAGCAACGCCGCGGCCTCTTGGACGATGACCTCCAGTGGAGCATCCGGACCGCCATCACGGAGCCTGCGGCGGGCGCCTTCCAGAACCTCGCGGGCGCACAGCGTCGCGGCGCGTCGGGGAAAGCCCGCGAGCAGCCCCCGCTGATCCAGCGCCACGACCACGCGCTCAACCGACGGCAGGTCCCGCAACCGCGAACGCGCGTCCATTCCGGTCCGGCTCACCGCGGGCCGCACACGTCAGGGAACGGACAGTCCCAAAAGGACCGCCGCCGCGACAACGACGATCGTGACGATCGCGATCCGGAACAGGTCGGCCCGAAGATATTTCATGAACTGCTCCGGATCGTGCTGGGGGCCTCCGGCTGCGGCACCCGCGCGCAGCCGCGTCCCGCAGCGCGCGCAGACGATCTTGCCGTGGGCGTTCTCATGGCCGCAGTGTGGACAACGCATCGTCTGTGCTCCTCTCGGTGCGGTACTGATACACGCTTCCTCGCGCTCGGGTTGGCGTTACTCGACCGCGAGCGCCACGCGTGGCGCGGTCGGCACCGGTCGCCGGGCCGAGGCAGCCAGGCGAATCGGCGCGATGATCTCTTCGGGCACGTACTGGCTTCCCAACGGAATGCGCGTGGCCAGCGCCCCTCCGTGAAAATCGGTGCCGCCCGTGATCAGCAGCCCGTGGTGACGCGCGAGCCCGGCGTAGTGCTCCACCAGTGCCGGCGAATGATCAGGATAGTACACTTCGATGCCATCCAGCCCGGCGGCGACCAGCTCGGGCACCAACCCGTCCCCTTGTGACCAGCCGGGATGGGCCAGGACGGCCAGCCCCCCCGCGTTCCGAATGATCGCGACCGCATCGGCGGGCGTCACCTTCAGGCGCTCAACGTAGGCCGGGCCGTTGCGTCCGATGAAGCGATCGAATGCCTCCGCGACATCGCGGACCCATCCCGCTTCGACCAGGGCCCTGGCGACGTGAGGCCGTCCGATGGCGCCACCCGCGGCGAGGACCTCGACTCGGGCGAACGCGACCGGCGCGCCGAGCTCGGTCAGGCGCTCGACCATGCGTTCCGCGCGATGCAGGCGCCCCTCCCGCAGGCGCTCCAGCAGCGCCTGAAACCAATCGAGGTGGTGGTCCACGAAATACCCAAGGATGTGCACCTCGCCAGCTTCCACGTCACAGGACAGCTCAACGGCGGGCCACACTTCAATCCCCACATCGCCGCCCGCGCGCACCGCCTCATCGACGCTGGCGGTCGTGTCGTGATCGGTGACGGCCAGCAGGCGCACGCTGCGCGCGCCCGCCTCCGCGATCAACGCCTTGGCGTCCAGCAGGCCATCGGAGGCGGTCGTGTGGGTGTGGAGATCCATCCTCACGTGTCTAGGATGCCTCAACGATCTGCAGACGCTGAATCGAGCGTGCCCGGCCGTCGCCGTCGGTGGCGATGAGCACCCCGTTGAGCTGCACAGGACCAGAGGCCACCTGGAACCTCGCGGGCATCTGGGTCAGGAACCGCTCCAAGATGACGTCGCGCTCCATGCCAATCACACCGTCGCGCGGCCCGGTCATCCCCACGTCGGTGATGTAGGCCGTGCCGTGTGGGAGGATGCGTTCGTCGGCCGTCTGCACATGGGTATGCGTGCCCACGACCGCGGTGACGCGGCCGTCCAGGTACCATCCCATGGCGATTTTTTCAGATGTCGCCTCCGCGTGAAAGTCGACGATGACGGTCTGCACCGAAGCCCGCAGCGCTTCGGCCTGCTCCCGGGCAGTGCGGAAGGGGTCATCGAGTTCGGGCATGAAGACCCGGCCCTGGAGATTCAGGACGCCTACCTCCACCCCGGCCGCCGTCTTCACCACGGCGGCGCCCCGACCGGGCACGCCGGGCGGATAGTTGGCCGGCCGCAGGATCCGCGGATCACCGTCGAGCAACTCGTACGCTTCACGATGGTGCCAGGTGTGATTGCCGCCGGTCAGGGCATCGACGCCGGCATCGAGCAGTTCCGCGGCCGAGTCCGCGGTAATGCCCATCCCGCCGGCCGCATTCTCGCCATTGGCGATCACCACGTCGACGCCATGTGTCCGCCGCAGCGCCCCCAGCCTCGCTGTGACCAGCCGCCGCCCGGGTTTGCCGGTGATATCGCCGATGAACAGCACGTTCACGGGCTCACCGCGCGTACTCGATGATGCGCGTCTCGCGCAGCACCGTGACCTTGATCTGGCCCGGGTACTCGAGGTCCTCCTCGATCTTTTTTGCCATGTCGCGGGCGAGTGACGCCGCGCTCACGTCGTCGATCTTCGCGGGTTCGACGAAGACCCGGATCTCACGGCCCCCCTGAATCGCATAGGCCTTCTCGACGCCTGGGAACGACGTAGCCAGTTCCTCCAGACCCTGCAGTCGCTTGATGTACATTTCGACCGTTTCCTTGCGGGCGCCGGGCCGGCTGGACGAGATGGCATCGGCGGCGGCCACGAGCACCGCTTCCAGACAGGACGCCTCCTCCTCGCCGTGGTGGTAGGCGATGGCGTTGAGCACCTCCGGCGGCTCGTGATAGCGCCGGCAGAGGTCAGCGCCGAGCGCCACATGGGTGCCTTCCGCCTCATGGGTGAGAGCCTTCCCGATGTCGTGGAGCAGTCCCGCGCGGCGGGCCAGCTTCGGATCGGCGCCCAGGTTGCTGGCCAGCAGGCCGGAGAGCAGCGCCACCTCCACCGAATGGCGCAGCAAGTTCTGACCATAGGAGTGCCGGTACCGCAGGCGGCCCAAGACCTTGATTTCCTCCGGATGCAGACCGTGGACGTTCGCCTCGAACGCCGCCTGCTCGCCTTCCTCTTTCACCCGCTCCTCAAGATCTCGCTGGGCTCGCTCGACGACCTCTTCGATCCGGCCTGGGTGGATCCGGCCGTCGATGATCAATTTCTCCAGGGCGAGTTTGGCGACTTCGCGACGGATCGGGTCGAAGGACGAGATCGTGACGGCTTCGGGCGTGTCATCAATGATGAGGTCGACGCCGGTGAGACTCTCGAGGGCCCGGATGTTGCGGCCCTCCCGGCCGATGATCCGGCCCTTCATCTCATCGGTGGGAAGAGGGACGACCGACACGGTGACTTCGGCGGTGTGCTCGGCGGCGCACCGCTGGATGGCCAGGGCGAGAATCTCCCGCGCGCGCCGGTCGCCTTCGCTCCTGGCCTCCGCCTCTATCCGGCGAACGAGCTGCGTGACCTCGCCGCGGGTTGCGCTTTCAACCCCGGCAAGCAGTTGGGCCCTGGCCTCCTCGGCCGACTGGCCCGCGATCCGCTCAAGTTCGGTCTGTTGTTCGTGCTTGAGTCTTTCAGCCTCCGCGCGCAGTGTGGCCACGCGCTGTTGATCTTCTAGTTGCTGCCGATCCCGCTGTTCGAGAGCCTCGGTCTTACGCTCCAGGTTCTCCTCTCGCTGCACCAACCGCCGTTCGAGGCGTTGGACCTCCGCGCGTTGCTCGCGGATCTCCCGCTCCGCTTCCCGCTTGAGACGAAAGGCCTCGTCCTTACCCTCGACGACGACCTCTCGTTGCTTGGCGTCGGCCTCCTTCCTGGCTTCCTCAAGAATTCGGCGAGCGGCCTCTTCAGCAGACTTGATCTTTGCCTCGGCGATGGTCCGGCGCAGGAGGTACCCGAGGAGGAACACGACCAGGCCCACGACGGCGGGAACCACAAACGTTCCCAAAGCGTCGATGTGGACACCTCCCTCGGTTATCCGTTACCTCGCGCGCATCACCCTCCAGCAATCCTGGATAGTTCGTTCGCCTTTCAGTTCGATTCTAGTGGGGGCCGGAAAGCAGGTCAAGAATCGTGGTTCTGGCCGAGCGGCAGGGCCGTCGGCAGCGCCTGGGGGAGCGGGTTTCCGCTCACCTGGGCGAGCCGGTTGCCGAACCGCTCGAGGAGGCGAAAAAGGGTGCCACGGCGCCCATCAGCCCAGTTGATTGCGCCGGTCAATTCCGATCCTCCGCACCATCATCCAGGGGGAGAACCTGGGGTTCGGGCTCAGTTAGCGAGACGCCGCTGAGTGCTCCCAGGCGGTCGCCGAACCGTTCGAGCGCCCGCCGGGCCTGGTCGTGGTTGATTTGGGCCCTGCGGACCTGTTCCCCGAGCTTCGCCAGGGGCTCACGCACACGCTCGATGTCCATGGCGAGATGGCCCAAACCCTCTCGGATCAGCGCAGCCTGCTTCTCGACTTGAAGACCTTTGAGGCCGTAAACCAGCGCTGCCAGATATGCATAGAACGTCGTTGGCGAAACGGGGATCACGCGGCGCTCCATGGCAAGAGGATACAGCCCTCCATCCTCGTTGCCACGAACCACCATTTCGTAATAGATATTCTCTGCAGGAACATACATGAGAGCAAAGTCGTATGTGCCTTCGCCCGGAAGAACATACTTTTCGGCGATGGCCTTGATGTGCACCTGTACCTGCCGGAGAAAGTCCCGTCGGGCCTTTCCCCGTTCGTCGTCAGATGTTGAGTTTAGGATCGCACGGAATCCCTCTAGCGGGAATTTCGAATCTACAGGGACAAGTCGCTCTCCAACGCGGATGACCGCATCTACCACGGTTCCGTTGCTGAAGCGGTAGTTCATCTGGAACTGCCCATCAGGCAGTCTGTCGCGCAGAAGATTCTCCAGCAGTAACTCTCCCAACCCTCCCCGCAGCTTTGGGGCCTGGAGGATCTCTTGGAGTGAGGTGAGGTCCTTACCCACATCGAGGATCCGATCCGCCGCCTTCTCCAGACCACCGAGTTTTTCACGGACGGTCATCACCAATTCCGAAGTCTCGGTGAATCGCTGACCGACAATCTGCAGGTTGGCGTCCAAGCGCTCCCCCAGGGTTTCATTCACCCGCTGCAGCGTTTGGGTGCCCTCGGCCAAACGCTCATTGACAGCTCGGGTTACCTCCTCGAGTCGCGTGCTCACCTGTGCCTGTAGAGCATCCGTTCGCCCGGTCAGTGTCTGTGCTGTACCCTCCAGGCTCTGTCCCAGGTGCGCCCGGAGGGCGTCGAGCTGCTGCTGCATGAGCAGCAGACCGGGCTCGGTCTCTGGACGGCGCCTGGCGAGGAGCGCGACGGCCGCGGCCAGCACCAGCCCCGCGACCACGCCCAGCAGCGCGGTGACGATCGCCGACTCGGTGATGGGCATCCCCCTAGTCCGCCGTAGCCGTATACGGGCAGATCGAGGCGAACGCGCAGTACCGGCAGGCCCGGTAATAGTCCGGCGTGGCCACGAACCGCTGGGCCCGAATGCCCGCGGCCGCTTTCTCGATGGCCTCGGTGGCTTCCGTCAGCATCGCCTGGGTCGGCGCGGTGGAGCCAACGAGCACCTGATGCGGCCCAAGGAAATGCAGTTCCAGCCGGTCGGGCATGCGGCTGTAATGCCGCTGGTAGGCGAGCGCATAGACACCCAGTTGCAGGCTCTCCTGGGCGCGGCGGTCCGCATCTTTCTGCGCACGGACATCGCTCGTCTTGAAGTCGATGATGACCACTTCGTCGCCCGGCGCCGCGGGCGTCCGGCGAATATCGACCCGGTCCCACCTGCCCCGGATCTTCGTCGCGCCGAGCTGAAAGGCAAACCTGTTCTCGACCATCGTCGGCGTCGTCCCGCTCGCCTCCTGGAACTCAAGGAAACGCCGAAGCACCGTACGGCCCTGGTCCAGGCGCTGGTCCTCGTGCTCGCGGCTGATGAAGCCCTCCGTGACCCAGGCCCGTTCGAACTCGCGGATGAGGTCGTCGGCCGACACCGGCTGGCCACGGGCGCGGCGCCGGTTGTATTCAATGGCGCCGGCGTGGATCGCCGCGCCGTAGATGACGCGGTGGTCCCGGAGCAGCGGCACGCGCAGGACGTGCGTGTACTTGTACTTCAACGGGCAGATATCGTAGTCGTCCACCTGGCGGAACGAGAGCGCCACCGGGGCCTCGGCCGGCAGCACGCCGGGCAGCGGCTGCTGGGCATCCGCTGGCGGGGAATGCCGGTGGATTGCCTCGACAGCCGAGGCGTGGAATGGAGCCGGATCCGCACTCGCCTGATCGAGTGCCTCAAGAACGAACCGGCTCACCTTCCGCGCCCGGATGCCTCCGTAGTCGCGTGCGCTCGTCAGCACGAGCGTGTGTTTCGCCCGGGTCATCCCAACATAGAACAGACGCCGCTCTTCCTGCAGGTGACTGTCGCCCGTGGGAAGGACTTCGCGATCCCGCACCAGGTCCTCCGGCAACTCCAGCGGCTCGCCGCGGTGTCGCGCGGGAAACCGTTCGGCCACGCAACTCACCAGGAACACGACCGGGTATTCAAGACCCTTGGCCTTGTGCACGGTGAGCACCTGGACACCGTCAAAGTCGGGGTCGGGATCGGGGATCGGCGGGTCGTCCCCCGCCGCGATCAGGTCATCCATCCGGCGCACGAACTCGGGCACCCGGTCGTACATCGCCACCTCACCGTGCCGGGCAACGATGTCAAACAGCCGCGCAAGGTTCGCGACCTTGGATTCGTCCCCGGGCTGCTCGGACGTGGCCAGGCGCCGGATGTACCCGGTGCGCGCGACCAGGTATTCATACAACACGCGGCCGGTCGCCTGATGCCGCATGAGGTCGCGCATCTTGTCGAGGTCCTCGACCAGGCGCGCGATGGACGCGTGACTCTCCGGTGACAGCTCGGCGGCCAGGTCGGGGGCGCCTGCCAGGTGCCTGATCGTGTGCTCCAGCGATCGGTTGCGCCGGTTGGCGTATCCGAGGGCCCGGGCCATGTCGGTCGCGTCGACCATGTACAGATCGGACGCGCCCAGGTAGAACAGGCTCAGGTTGTCGGCGGGGTTCGCCAGAACGCGTAAAAATGCCAGCGCGACGCGTACCTCCTCGCGGTCGTACAGGCCTCGCGTCCCCGAGAACCACCACGGGATACCGCGCAGGTTGAGGGCGCGCAGAAACGGGTCAGCGTCCTGGTTGGCCCGCACGAGGATCGCGCAGTCCCGGTAGCTACCGCCTCCGGCGACATAGTCGGCGATGAATCCGGCAACCCCGTCGACCTCCGTGGTCAGCGCATCGAAATGGTGATGGCGCACCGGCGGCCCCTCACCAGAAACGGACACGAGCCGCTTGTCGAGCCGCCTCTGTACCTCGAGACGCTCGGGGTTGTTGTGCTGAATGAGCCGGTAGGCGGCATCCAGCACAGGCTGAGGCGAGCGAAAGTTCTCGGTGAGGACCACCTGGGCCGCATCGGGGTAGGCTTTGCCAAAGCCCAGGATGTTGCTGATGGCCGCTCCGCGGAACTTGTAAATCGCCTGATCGTCATCACCGACCACGGTGAGATTGCGGTGCGACGAGGCGAGGAGCTTGACGAGCTCGAACTGCGCGTAGTTGGTGTCCTGGAATTCGTCCACCAGGACGTACCGAAAGCGCTCCTGATAGCGCCGCAGGATGTCGGGCCGGTCCTTGAAAACTTGGAGCGGCAGCATGATCAGATCCCCGAAATCCACGCGCGCCGCTTCCCGAAGCAGCTGCTGGTATGCCGCGTAGGTCCGGGCCAGCTCGAGGTGGCCCGCCGCGGCCTCCTGATGCTCGGTTGATGCAAATGGGTGATCGACGCGGTGCCGGAGCGCTTCGGCGTACTGCTCGTAGGCCGCAGGGGAGACGTCCTCGTCTTTCGCCCGGCTCATCAATGTCAGGATCGCATCGATGTACCGAATCGGATCGCCGAGCGGCCGATATCGATTCAGGGGGAGCTCGAAGAGACGGTCGCGGAAAAAGATAAACTGTTCGGGCTTCGAGAGGACCCGAAAATCGGGCGGGAGTCCGGCCTCCAGCGCCTGCTCGCGCAGGACCCTATCACCGAAGGCGTGAAACGTGCTGATCCATGTGTCGGTATAGCCGTAGGGGACGCACTGGTCGACGCGGCTCTCCATCTCGGCCGCGGCTTTCTCGGTGAACGTCAGCGCCAGGATCTCAGACGGCCGGGCCCGGCGCGTCGCGATCAGCCAGGCGATGCGCCGCGTGATTGCCAGCGTCTTGCCGGTGCCGGCGCCGGCGACGATGAGCAGCGGCCCCTCGTCATGCGTGACCGCGCGCCGCTGCGAGGCCGTCAGGCCCTCCAGCGCCCTCTCGGCTGCGTCGCCCCCGACCGCCGTCGGCTCCTCGACCGAGAGGTGAAGGGTCAGTTGTCCGGCGGGGATCGCCACGTAGTCACGCTGAGGCGTGGCTGCTCTCCTCATCTGCGGCAGTGCCCTGCACCATCCGCAGCACCCGGGCGATGGCCGCCTGACCGAAGCCTCGTCGCCGCAACCATCCCACGAGGCGGCGCCGCGCGACGTCCGGCGGCAGCCGCTGAATGCGTCGAAATCGCGCCCGCGCCTGGCTCAGCGCGAGGTCTTCCTCCCCCTGTGGGGTCAGCATGGACGCGACCGCATCCTCTGCCGTCGCCGGCGAGACCCCGCGAGAGATGAGCTCGGCCACAAGGCGCCGACGCCCGCTCGGGCGCAGCGCGAGGCGGTCGCGCACCCACGCCCGGGCGAAGCGCGCATCGTCGATCCAGCCCTCGCGCGCAAGATCGCCGATGACGCCTATCGAGACCACCCGGGAAACTCCCCGGCGACGAAGGCCGGTCTCCAGCTCTGCGCGGCTTCGGAGTCGACGTTGCAGCAGCCGCAGAGCAATCTCGCGCGCATGCCTGTGCTCCGCCGCCCCGGCAATGCGCCCCGCGAGGCGGGTGTCGACCTCTGCACCTTCGTTCAGCGCAAGCGCGTCAACAGTCTTGACGTCGAGTCTGAACCGCCCCGCGCCCTCGATGTCCACGACGCGGATCGAGGGATCGCGGTTCGAGGACCGTATTCGGGTGATGCGGACGCCCGCCGGGAGGTGCGCCACTGCCTCCGGCTCACCCGCGCGCGCGGGCCACCTGTCGTGCGGCCGGCTCGGGAGCCGGTGCCGGCTCTTTTGGTGCCGCCGCGGTCGCTTCTGATACGGGCGGCGCCTGCCTCAGCAGGCCGCGGGCTTCTCGTACGCGTCGATCAAGCTCACGCGCGACCTCAGGATTGTTGTCGAGGAACTCGCGGGCGTTGTCGCGGCCCTGGCCCAGACGCAGATCACCGAACGTAAACCAGGTTCCCGAGCGCGAGATCACGCCCACGGCCGTGGCGGCATCCAGGATGCTCGCGCTGCGCGAGATTCCGTGTCCATAGATAATGTCAACCTCGGAGTCGCGGAACGGCGGCGCGAGTTTGTTCTTGACGACTTTCACGCGGGCGCGCATGCCCTTGACTTCATCCCCGCTCTTGAGGTTCTCTGTCCTGCGGATCTCCATCCGGACCGAGGCGTAGAACTTCAGCGCCCGGCCCCCGGTGGTGGTCTCGGGGTTGCCGAACATCACGCCGATCTTCTCGCGTAGCTGATTAATGAAGATGACCGTCGTGCGGGACTTGCTGATGGTGCCCACCAGTTTTCGCAGGGCTTGCGACATGAGCCGCGCCTGCAGTCCCACATGCGCGTCGCCCATCTCGCCTTCGAGCTCGGCCCGAGGAACCAGCGCGGCCACCGAGTCGACGACCACAACGTCCACAGCCCCGCTGCGCACCAGCGTCTCGGCGATTTCCAGTGCCTGCTCGCCGCTGTCTGGCTGTGAGAGCAGCAGGTTATCGATATCAACACCCACCGCACGCGCGTATGTGGGGTCGAGCGCGTGCTCGGCGTCGATAAATGCCGCGACCCCGCCCTCGCGTTGGGCCTCGGCGATGACGTGGTATCCCAACGTCGTCTTGCCCGACGCCTCGGGCCCGTAGATCTCTACCACACGCCCGCGGGGGACGCCACCGATACCCAGTGCCAGGTCGAGCCCGAGCGCCCCCGTCGAGATCACCTCGGCATGAAGCTTTGCCGACATCTCTCCCAGCTTCATGATCGATCCCTTGCCAAACTGTTTTTCAATCTGGGAAAGGGCGAGATCCAACGCCCGCTGGCGCTCGTTCATGGTGTTTGACCCCCTGTGGCCATCAGATGGCGCCCACAATATCAAACAGGTGTTCGCTTGTCAACGCTGCAAAATTGCTCTGACTCAGCCGATATACTATCTGTTGGGCCTTACGCCGGTGATGTATTCAACTCCTGGTTCAGGGGAACCTGCTCCCGGGCGGTGTAGACCGGGCCTTCGGCGGTGAGCCGGCTTTCCATGACGGTGAGCGTCCGAACCTCCTGCCGGCCGATCTCCTGGTCGCGGAAGCGCTGTAGAGCACGGACCAGATCTCCCCACTGGCGGTCATCTCTTGCCCGGCCCAGCGTGAGGTGTGGTCGAAAGGGCCGCGACTCAGGATCGAACCCGTGGCGGGCCAGCGCGGCTTCGAGGTCGCCGGCCAGACGCTGGAGAGGCTCGGCGCCCTCACGCGACCCGAGCCAGATGACCTGCGGCCGATCGAAATTCGGGAACGCGCCCAGGCCTGCGATCGTGACCGCAAACGGCGACGCCGCGCGCGCGGTCTCGCGAACGGCGACCACCGCCCGCGCCAGTTGCGCGGCTGGAATCTCGCCGAGAAATCGGAGCGTGAAATGAACGTTGTGGGGCTTCACCCACCGTAGTCGGGCTCCGGAGGCCCGCATCCGCTCCTGAAGGTCGCCGACAACACGCTGCAGGCCGGCGTCCAGCTCAACCGAGATGAACGCGCGATGCAGCTTCACCGGCGCAGCAGCGTCAGGCGGAGCAGATTGATCGCCGCCTGGGCCGCAAGATGTCGGATCACGTGGCGGCTCAACCCCGCTCCAAGGTGGAGATCCACCGTTGTGGCGTCCGTGTCGATCGCGGCGGCAAGATAGATCAGGCCCACCGGTTTGGTGGGCGTCCCGCCCGTCGGCCCGGCGATGCCGGTGATCGCCAGCCCGACATCGGCACCGGCCTGGTGGCGCGCACCGCTCGCCATGGCCGCGGCAACCTCCGCGCTGACGGCGCCATGCTCGGCAATCATGGTCTGAGGCACACCGAGGTCTCGTATCTTCGCATCATTGCTGTACGGGATGAAGCCCGCTTTGAGAAACGCCGAGGCGCCGGACATCTCGGTCAGCCGCGACGCAACCAGCCCGCCGGTGCAGGATTCGGCAAGGGCCAGAGTGAGGCCGCGCTCGATCAGGAGTCTGGCGGTCGCTTCGTGCAGAGACTCGTCGTCCGTGCCAAACACCGCATCGCCCAGCCTGGCGCGCAGTCCGGCCTCGGTTTCTGCAATCAAGACCGCCGTGGCGTCAGCCGTCCCCTTGGCGGTGATCCGCAGATGCACTTCGCCGAGCTTGGCAAGGGGCGCGACGGTCGGATTGCTCCCGTGAATGAGATCGCGGACCCGCTCTTCGACAACGGACTCACCCAGACCGGCAATGCGGAGCACACGCGACCGGATGACGTCGCCCTGCGTGCGCGCCTCCAGCCACGGAACCAGACCGTCGGCCACGAGCCCTTCCATCTCATGTGGGACGCCGGGGAACATGAAGATCGTTCGCTGCCCTACCGGGACGATGAGGCCCGGCGCTGTGCCCCGCTTGTTCGGGATGACCTGCGCGCCCGCGGGGATACGTGCCTGGCGGAAGATCGACTCCGGTGCGACGCGCCGCCGCTGCGCAAAGAAACCGGCGATGCTCTCGGCCACCGCCTGATCAAAGACCAACGGCACGCCCGCGGCCAGCGCCACGGCCTCGGCCGTCAGGTCATCCTCGGTGGGGCCGAGACCACCGGTCATCACGACCAGATCCGCGCGTCTCAGCGCCAGCTCAACGGCTTCGCGTACACGCTGGAGATTGTCGCCTACCGTTTGCTTGTGGAGAACGTCGACGCCGTGCAGGGCCAGGAGGCGGGCCAGGTACGCCGCATTGCTGTCAGTGATCTGGCCGAGGAGGAGTTCCGTGCCTACGGAGACGAGCTCAGCGCGCATCGCCACTCCACAATATGGCCGTGCCGAGAATCTCAGGGAGTGACGTCTTTTGTGAAGGTCCGGCTGACGACCTGACCGCGCCGCCCCAGTGTCCCGACGGCTCTCCCGTTGACCGTCACGACAACGGCCGCCGCGTTACCGATGCGGATCGTCATCGGGCCGGTGCTCTGCCAGCGGCGCGTCTGACCGGGCGTCAGAATCCCCTCGTAGATTTCGCCGTCTTCTCCCTGCACACGAATCCACGACCGGCCCACGGCCTGCACATCGACCGTGATGCTCTCGGGTTCCGCCGGGCTCCCCGCGGGCTCCGAAGGCGGTGGGGCAGCGGCCGGCGTCTCTGAGGCCGTCGGCGCCGGCATCGGAGCGGGCGCCGCCGATGGGGCGGGCGGTTGGCTGGCCGCCGGGCTCTCCGGCGGCACCTGACGGTTGAATTCGCGCACCTGCTGGATAAAGAACACCGCCAGGATGGCGGTCGCGAGAAAGCCCACAACCGCGGCGGTCGTGGCTGCGCGCCGCAGCGGCGACGGCGTGCGGCCCGGTGTGATCGCGCTGTCCAGACGCTGCGGGGTATGTGCGGCCGCGGCCTGGGCGGTCGTGCGGGACGCACCCGAGACGGCGACCAGTTGCTCTACCAATGGTTCGGGATCCAGACCGAGTTCGAGGGCATAGGTGCGCAGGAAGCCGCGGGCAAACGGCAGCGGCGGTAGTTCGCGGAAGCGATCGGCCTCCAGCGCCGTGAGATATCGCGCATCGATCTTGGTCCGCACGCGCATCTCGGCAAGGGAAAGACCCCGCTTGGCGCGCGCGGCGCGCAAGACCGCGCCGATGCCGGCCGTATCCGACCCGGTATGGGGCACTTCGGGGGTCATCGTCTACCACTTCCCTTCGCCGCTCTTCTTTCCCTTCGGGCAGTCAGATCAGGCCGCCTCCGGCGAGTCCCACCACGAGGGCCGGCCGCGAGCGCGGTGGCGATCTCGGCGGCAAGACCCGCGTTCGATTCGAGAAGCTGAAGGTTCGCGATCAGGCTGCGGCCGCCGGTGGCATCGGCGAGGGCGGCAAGCAGAAACGGCGTCAGCGCAGGACCGCCGACCCCGGCCGCGCGCGCCCGCTCGAGGGCTTCGGCGAGGGCGGCATCGACGGTCTCGCGCTCGAGCGCGACCTCCTCGGGCGGAGGCTGGACCACCAGCAATGCGCCCGGGGCGCCGAGTACCACGCGGGCACGCGCGATTGCCGCGATCTGTGCGGCTGCCTCGACACGATGCGTCAGCGGGATCCCGCTGGACCGCACGACGAACGCCGGATACGTGTCGGTTTGATAGCCGACGACGGTCACTCCGAGCGTGTCCAGGGCCTCGATCGTGCGCCTCTGATCGCAGATGATCTTGGCGCCGGCGCAGACCACCACGACGGGATGCCGGCTCAAGGCGTACAGATCCCCGGACACGTCTTCGGGCGCATCCAGGTGCACGCCCCCGATGCCACCGGTCGCCATCACCGCGATGCCGGCACGGGTGGCGACGGCCAGCGTGGCGGCCACGGTCGTCCCGCCGGACTTCCCCTGCGCCACCGCGACCGCCAGGTCGCGCTCGGCGACTTTCAGGGCGGACCGATCCAGGAGATACGTGATATCGCCCAGGCTGGCCCCGACCTCAATGCGGCCGTTCTTGACGGCGACGAGCGCCGGCGTGGCCCCGTGCGCGCGCACGGTCTGATCCAGACGCGCGGCGAGCCCCCACGCGGTATCGGCAGGCACGCCATGCGAGAGGACCGCGCTCTCGAGTGCCACGACCGGCCGGCCCCGCTTGAGCGCGCGGGTTACTTCGGGCCACAGATGAATGTGATCCCTCATCCAGGGATTACCGTAGCCAGGTCCGCCGGAGTGTTCTCCTCTGAGCGAACGACCGCGGCAGCCGCGGCAACGGCCAGGTCAGCGGTCGCCTGAGGATCCAGGCCTGCAAGATAGGCGTGCACCGCGACCGCGGCCACGGCGTCGCCCGCACCGGCGGGATCAACGACCGGGACGTCTGCGGCGAGGGCCCGGACAGCTTCCTCCGCGGTCAGCACCGCAACCCCGGCCGGCCCGAGCGTGAGCACGACACGCTCCACCCCATCGGTCAGCAGGGCCGTCCCCAGGGCCTGCCAGCCCAGCGTGTCGGGAAGGCCTGTCAGGGCCAGCGCTTCGGGACGGTTGCACACAATCGCGGCGGCGCCGGCCAGGACCGGACGGAGACGCAGCGCCTTCTGTGGTGAGGTCGCCAGGAGCACGCGCGGCACGGCGCCCGCTTGCGAGGACACCGCGCGTTGCACCGACTCGGGAGCGTTTGCGTCGTGTACCAGGAGCGCGGCCCCCGCGATCACCGGACTCCAGACTTCCAGATCCGCGGCGTCGAGGGCCTCGCTGAGCCCGGCATCGGCCACGCTCCACGCCTCACCACCCGGTGTAGCCAGGGTGACGAACACTCCCGTCGATCCGTCCCTGAACCGCACATGGGTGATGTCAACACCCGCGTCGGAGGTGCACTGCATGAGCCAGCGGCCCAGCGGGTCAGACCCCACGACCGACAGCAGCACGACGGTATGACCGAGGCGGGCCAGGTTGACCGCCACGTTGCGCGCAGCGCCGCCGGGCAGCAGCCTGACCTTTCCGGGCAGCGACTGTGCAGGCATCCATCTGGCGGCGGTCGAGGCACGAACGTCGACGAGCGCGCCACCGGCCACGACGATGTTGTGCTGCGCGGAAGCGATGCGGCTATCCCTCCTCCTTGCTGTACGGAATCCCGTCCGCCGCCGGAGGCTGCGCCCGCCGCATGAATCCGGCAAGGACCAGGATCGACGCAATGTGCGGCATCACGGTGATGAACTGATAGGGGATGCCCGTGTGCACGACCCGAAGGCTCAGCGCGTCGAAGTATCCGAAGAGCGCCGAAGCGCCGAGCGCGCCGATCGGCCACCAGTTGCCGAAGATCATCGC
>JBOGSE010000308.1:0-1297 GCA_050694895.1 bacterium
CGCACGACGCGGCCTTGATCATGCAGGTCATCGGGTCCGAGCGGTTTCAGTGGGAGACGCTGCGCGAATACCAACGCAACCCGATCACGGGCAGCTGGCTCGTCGACGTGACGCCGTATCTTAAACGGAACTACGCGCCGCTTGCGGAGCGTCTCGTGGCGCTGACCAGTCATCTTGAGGAGATCCCACGCGTCCTGGAGGAGGCGCGGGGGCATCTGCGCGCCGAGCTCCCCCGTCCCATCGTCGAGACCGCCAGGGAGGTCTATGAGGGCTATCTTTCATTCTATACGACCTCCCTTCCCCAGACTGTCGGTAGCGCCGGTGATGGCGTGCTGGGCGCGCGGTTTCAGCGGGCGCTAGACGAGGCCATCGAGGCCCTGAAGGCGCATCTTGGGTTTCTGCAAGGAGCGCAGGAGCGGGCGACCGATGACGTGAGCATCGGTGAGGCAAATTTCGTGGGCCTGCTGCGCACGGGCGAGCTCGTGGATCTGCCCCTGGCACGCCTCATCGCGCTGGGCGAAGCCGAGCTGGCAAGGCTCGCCGAAGACGTGCGGGAAACGGCGGCACGGATCGATCCGCTGGCCGGCCCGCAGGAGGTCATGACGCAGTTGGGCCATCAGCACCCCGCCGCCGAGGCGCTGGTCGCCGAAACAGCGGTGATCGTGGAAGCCCTGCGCCGGTTTCTCGTCGAGCGCGAGATTGTCACACTGCCTGGGGATGTGCGCCCGATCGTGGCGGAGACGCCGCCCTTTGACCGCTGGGCGTTTGCGATGATGGACACGGCCGGCCCGCTCGAGACGGCCGCCACGGAATCATTTTACTACATCACGCCGCCCGAACCCGACTGGCCGCCGGAGCGCCGGGAGCAATGGTTGAGCAAGTTCGATTACGCGACCCTCAAAGCGACGAGCATCCACGAGGCGTATCCAGGGCACTTCGTCCACTTCCTCCACATCCGGGGCGCGCCGACGATGGTCAGCAAGGCGCTCACGTCATATTCTTTCGTCGAGGGCTGGGCCCATTATTGCGAGGAGATGATGTTGGAGGCGGGTGTCGATTCCACTCCCAACTTCAGGCTGGCCTACCTGGGAGAGGCGCTGACCCGGCAGGTCCGCTATCTCGTCGCCATCAGAATGCACGCCGGAGATCTGTCCGTGGATGAGGCCGAGCAGATGTTCGAACGGCACGCGTACATGGAGCCCGTCACCGCGCGCAAAGAGGCGGTGCGCGGCACGTTCGATCCGGGCTATTTGAACTATACGCTGGGGAAGTTCATGATGCGCCGGCTGCGCGACGA
>JBOGSE010000309.1:0-1257 GCA_050694895.1 bacterium
TCCCGCCCGATGCCGTCGCCGGGGATGACCGCCAGCCGGTAGGTCTTCATTGCGCGCTACCGGCCAGCATGGGCGCGAGATCTGCGGCGCGATCGATCATCCGGATATCCCAAAGGTGCGCGAGCAGGGTCTCTGCCCGCTCACGTGACATCACCAGCGCCGCGCAGTCCAGGAACTTCGCCGTCAGGTCTTCTCGGCTCATTGGTTTGCGGGGGTGCCCCTTGGCCGCATCGGCGCGCCCCGACAGGGTCCGGCCGTCCTTGAGGGTGATGGCGACCGTCATGCGCATCTCGTTGTAGCCGAGTGCCTCGATCTCCGGATCCACGTGGACGTGCACGCGCTCCATCAGCGCCTGGGTGCGGGGATCCTGGACACGGGCGTCGACGAACTGGGCGATCCCGGCCGCGCGGTCGAGCACGCCGATGGCCATCTGGAACTGGAGGCTGAACTTGCCCTGCAGCGCGGTGGTCGGGCGAGTGTGGATCAGCGCATTGGGCACGTGGGAGTTGACGCCGACGTCGATGCGCTCGATCTGCTCGGGCCGCAGGTCGTGCGTTCGGACCAGGTCGAGGAGCACATCCTGGGCGGGATGCGAGAGCGACCCGGACGGGTACGGCTTGATCGAGATGCCCGGCTCGATGAGGAAATAGGGTCGGCCCAGTTTTCCCATGATCAGGGAGGGCTCGAATCCCCCCGCCGCGGCGCTGTAGAAGCCTCGTCTGGCTTCGAGGATGTTCTTCGCGGCGGTCCATCCCCGCCGGGCGAGCAGAATAGCCAGCAGCCCATTCTCCGCGGCGCGGCCGGCGTGAAACGGCTTGGTCATGGTGCCGAAGTTCTCGCGCAGCCCTGCGCTCATGCTCGCGGCCAGGCCGAACGCGCGCAGGGTCTGATCGAGATCGCAGCCGTACAGCCGCGCGGTCGCCGCGGCGGCGCCAAAGCCGCCCACCGTCGCGGTTGAATGAAACCCATCACGGTAGTGACGCGGGTTGATCGCGTCGGCAATGCGGCACTCGACTTCCACCCCGACGATGTAGGCGTCCAGCACCGCATCGCCCGACGCGCCCGTGTCCTCAGCCGCGGCCAGAGCCCCGGCGAGAGCCGGGACCGTGGGATGCGTCAGCAGTCCATAGACGCTCTGCGGATCGGTCGCCAGCTGGGTATCGTCATAGTCCATCGCGTGGCCGGCGGTACCGTTCGCCCAGGCCGCAAGTTGAGCCGGAGCGCGCAACGACGATCCCAACACCTGCGCCTGGGGCG
>JBOGSE010000310.1:0-4897 GCA_050694895.1 bacterium
TTTCCCCACCTCTTTCATGGAGTGCCGTCCACCGCCGCCGCCTGACCGCACCTCCGCAGTGTCCCGTGCGTATGTGGGATTGGCAGGCCCCGGGGGAGATTCCTGCTGCTCACGGGAACTATTCCCCCAGACGGTATTGTCCAGGGGAGATGGGGTAATCATGCCGGAAGCATGGCGGGCGGCCTGTATCGGGCTGCTCCTCTCGGTTCTGCTGATTCCACACCCCGGGACCGCGGCGCCCGCGCCAGCCTCGGGACGGGTGGCGCCCCGCCTGGTGCGCAGCGTCCTGGACAACGGGCTGACGGTTATCGTGGAGGAACACGCCGTGACCGATATCGTCGCGCTGCAGACCTGGGTGCATGTCGGCTCCAAGGATGAGGACGACGAGACCAACGGAGTCGCCCACTTCATCGAGCACATGCTCTTTAAAGGAACGTCGAAGCGAAAAGCCGGCGAGATGGAGCGGGCGGTCGAGGGCGTCGGCGGCGTGCTGAACGCCGGTACCTCAGATGACTGGACCTATTACTATATGGTGGCGGCCGGCAGGCATTTTGACCAGATGCTTGAGCTGCAGGCCGACGCGATCATGAACTCGACGATCGACCCCGGGGAGCTGGAACGTGAGCGCCGGGTCGTCATCGAAGAGATCAACCGCCGCGATAACGCTCCATCGACCCGGGCATTCGACCTTCTGCGCGGAGTGGCGTTCACCTCTCATCCTTACCGGCTGACCCGTCTTGGACCCCGCGCGGGCATTGAGCGTATGCCCCGGGAGGCACTCGTCGACTTCTACCGGAGCAACTACGTTCCCGGCAACACTACGGTGGTCGTGGTGGGGAATGTTCGGGCCGGCGAGACCGTAGGCAAGGTTCAACGCGCTTACGCGGGGTTCCGGAAGGGATCGGTCTTGAGGTCGGCCCGGCCCATTGAGCCACCTATGGCCGGCGTGCGCCGCACTACGGCCGAGCAGGACGTCCGAGTGGCCTATCTGGCCCTAGGCTTTCATGGCCTGGCGGCGCGGGATCGTGACCTTCACGCCGCCGACGTGTTGATGTATGCGCTCGGACGCGGTCTTGGCGCCCGGCTGCGTCAGCAGATCGTGGAACGGACGAGGGTGGCACAGAGTGTCAGTGTTTCGTTCTTTACTACTGAGGATCCCTTCCTGTTCATGATCTTCGCCGTGACCGAGGCCGCGCAGGCGGGCCGGGCAGAGGCTGCAATACTCGCCGAACTGGCCGTCGTGCGTGAGCAGGGGCTCACCGAGGCCGAGCTGGTTCGGGCCAAGAACCTGCTCGAAGGCGAGCACATCTACGAGACACACACCACGCGGGGCCGTGCCTTCGATCTGGGTCTTGCGGCCACGGTCGCTGATCTCGAGTTCAGCCAGACGTATCTCGAACGGATCCGCCGGGTCACCCGTGAAGACGTGCAGCGCACCGCGCGCCGGATCTTTGATCCGGGGCGTTACGCGGTGGCCCTGATCCGGCCGGGCGGGCGGTAGATGCTAAGACGCGCCTCTGCCGCCGTCGTGGTCCTGGCCGCCCTCGCCGCGGCCATCTCAGCGCCGCGGGCAGTCTCCGCCGCGGGCGCCTCCGTCATCAGACACGTGCTGGACAACGGTCTGACAGTTATCATCAAAGAAAACCCCTCCAGTGATCTCGTCGTCACCGAAGCTTTCATCCGGGCGGGCCCGCGCTTCGAGGAGGCCGGGCAGAGCGGGATTTCGTTCTTCATGCGCGCTATGCTCGTGCGCGGCACACAGCGCCGGGCCGCGGCGGAGATCGCGCAGGCCATCGAGTCGGTCGGCGGACAGCTCGGGGGCGGGACCGGCGCCGACTTCGTGTCGGTCTACACGGTGACCCCGAGCCGGCACGTGGATGCCGGCATGGAGTTGATCGCTGACCTGCTCACCAATGCCCGGTTCGATCCGCGGGATATGGAGACGCAGCGCGCGGTGAGCCTGTCCCGGATCATCCAGAACGCCGATCAGCCGCTGCAGCGTGCGATCGGGCTCATGAACGGCACGCTCTTCCCGTACCATCCTTACTCGGGGACGGCGTTTGGGACCGTGGAGTCGGTCGGAGTGTTCACCCGCGAGCAACTGGTCGATTTCTACCAGGCGTACGCAACGGCGCCGAACATTATCGTCGTCGTAGCCGGCAACATCACCGAGGCCCAGGCGCTGGAGAAGGTGAAGAAGGCCTTTGCCGGCCTACGAACAACGCCGGCGCCCCGCAAGACCCGCCTGCTGCGCGTCGTCGAGCGCGCGCTCGCGCCTCGGCCAACAGCGCCTCAAGAGGTGCGCGAGACCCGATCAACTGCGGCGGCCTGGATTGCGGTGGGATATCTGGGCGTCCCGGCGGGCCACCGCGACTTTGCCGCGCTTCGCGTCGCGAACGCCGTGCTCGGGGAAGGATTCACCTCGCGCCTGTTCAGCGAGATTCGTGACAAGCGCGGCCTGGCCTATCAAGTGGGCTCGAGCCTGGTGTCGCGCGCGGGGCCCGGAAGTGTCGTGTTGGTGGCCGGAACCGATCCACCCAACCTGTCCGCGGTGGTCTCGGGAATGCTGCGTGAGGTGGAGCGGCTGCGCGTGGAAGGCGTGCCCGCGGAAGAGATCGAGCGGGCCAAACGAGGCGTGATTGGACGCTTCGCACTGGCCCACGAGCAACTGGAGCAGCAGGCATTCTACCTGGGATGGTACGAAGTCATGGGGATAGGGTTCGACTACGACGAGCGGTTTCCGCAGGAGATCGCGGCGGTGACGCCGGCCGACGTCCACCGCGTGGCGCGGCAGTATCTTGTCAATCATGTGCTCGCCGTCGTGGCACCGGCCACGGCGCGGTAGGGCTTGGGGCATCACCGTCGAACAGGAACCAGGCCGGTCACGTAAGAGAGTCAGATTCTGTTCAGGGAGGGTTCCATGGTTTTGCTGCTCCGCGTCTGTCTTGTGCTGATCGCGCTGGCCATGGCGGTTCCGCCGATCGGGCCGGTCTCCGCCGGCCCGGCCCCATCGCTGTTCCCGCTGGTCACCGGTGCGGTGTGGGTGCGCAAGAATGATGATGGAATCGAGGCGACCTCGAAGGTGGTTGGGCCCAAGACTGTGGGGACCACCCGATGCACCGTCGTCGAGCGCAAGGCCGTCGAGCGCGGTCGCGAGCGCCTCGAGCGCACGTGCTATCTGGTGACCGCGTCTGAGATTCTGATCATCGAGCAGACCAACTTCCGCGGTGAGCTGTCTGTCGTCAAGCCGCCGCGACCGCTGATGAAGCTCCCTCCTCGAGCGGGGCAGACGTGGTCGTGGAGCCCAGAAGACTCGGTCTTTGACCTGAAGATCGCGGCCAAGTGGATCGGTGAGGAATCGATCAAGGTGGGCACCACCACCTACCGCGCCTGGAAGCTGCAGACGGTCACGACCGGCGAAGAGACAGAGATCACCGGCCTCTCGTGGTATGCGCCCGGCGTCGGCCTCGTGCGCAACGAGCGCAAAGGGCATCGGGGCGACCGCCAGATCACCGGATGGACGGAGTTGGTCAGCTACAAGGCACCCTAGTCGCTGCCGACCTCAGTCCCCGCAACCACGATCGACGCCACCCGCGGGCGGGTCCCCGGCGCCACCACGCGCAGGCAGCTCCGCATCCTGTTCGTGGCTATCTTTCTCGTGATGGTGGGATTTGGCATCGTCATGCCGATTCTGCCATTCTTCGCGCGGCGGTTCGGTGCCACGCCGCTGCAGATGGGTCTGCTCATTACCGTGTGGGCGCTGGCGCAGTTCGTCGCGGCGCCGTTTTGGGGCACGGCCGCCGACCGATTCGGACGGAAACCGATTCTCATCGCCGGCCTGATCGGGTATGCCTTCGGTTTCATCGCCCTGGCCCTTGCGCAATCGTACACGTCGCTCCTCGTGGCCCGCGTCCTTGGGGGTCTTCTGGCCTCGTCCGTCATCCCGGCAGGGCAGGCGATCGCGGCCGACATCACGACTCCGGAGGACCGGAGCGCGGTGATGGGTCAGATGGGCGCGGCGTTTGGGCTGGGCTTCCTGGTGGGACCCGCGGTCGGCGGGCTGCTGGCCGCGGCCGGGCCGAACGTCCCGTTCTACGCTGCGGCCGCGGCGTCGGTGTTGGCCCTGCCCTTGGTCATCTGGCTCGTGGCCGAACCACCCGCGGACGCCAGGCGGCTTGCGGCTGCGCGGCTGGGTCTTGGCGGGATCATCGCGGCGTTGCGGAGCCCGGAGGTGCCGCTCTACCTGTTGGCCTTCGCCGCCACCTTCGGCGGGTCGAGCCTGTTTTCGATGCTCGGCTACTACGCGATCGATAGAGCCGCGGGGACTCCATCGAGTGTCGGCCTTATGTTCACGGCGCTGGGCGTAGGCGCGGTTCTGACACAGATTCTGCTGATCCGGCCGGTGAGCAGCCGCTGGGGTGAGGCGGCGGGCATCCGGTGCGGGTTTGTCGCGGGGGCGGTGGGGTTCATCGCCGTCGCGCTCGCCGGAACGCCGATGGCGATCACGATCATCGTCGGCCTGACATCGATGGCGATGGCTCTGCTCCGGCCGCTCCTGGCGTCGCTCAACTCGCGTATGACGACGCTTGGCTACGGGACGTCGCTGGGCATGCAGACGGCGTTTGACAGTCTGGGCCGCACGCTGGGTCCGCTGTGGGCCGGGGCGATCTACTCGGTAGAAGCGACGGGGCCGTTTCTGGCGGGCGCGGGTGTCTACCTGCTCGCGGCGCTCATCGACCCCAGGTCAGCGCGCACGCCGCCCACGTAAAGCCGCCGCCAAACGCCACCAGAACCAGGTGATCGCCGTCCTTGATGCGGCCGGCACGGTGCGCCTCCCACAGCGAGATCGGCACAGATGCCGCCGAGGTATTCCCGTACGTTTCGATCGTGCTGACGA
>JBOGSE010000311.1:0-10199 GCA_050694895.1 bacterium
AAGGCTCTTGCAAAGTGCGCACTGGTCTTATCGGGTCGCGACTATATGCCTGTGGAGGATAGCCATATGGTTGTGGCCCACATGGTTGCGGATGGACTCAAACGCAGACTACACTATGAGAGGCACGGCCCATCCACAGAAAGTACACTGGTACTAAAAGACGAGCATGGACGACACAGGAGAAGCGGTTAGCGGTCGCGAACCCATGGCGATCTTGGACACGCTCACGGCGTGGTTCCAATAAATCCATGAACGACGTCTCGTGATGGGCGGCGGAAGCCACCGTTTCTCGGACCGGACACGTGAGGGACACGATGGGGCTTGATCTGGTCACCGGTGGCGGTGGCTTCATCGGCAGCCATGTTGTTGACAGCCTGCTCGCGGGAGGGCGCCGGGTCCGTGTGCTCGACAACTTCACCTCGGGACGCCGCGCGCACCTCGAACAGCACAAGGGAAACGCTCGGCTGGAGGTTGTCGTTGCAGACGTTGCCGATACCAAGGCGGTAAGCGGCGCGTGCGAGGGCGTCCAGCGCATCTTCCACCTCGCCGCGCGCGCCGACATCATTGCCTCGATCCAGAACCCACATGCCTATTTCTCCGCCAATGTGGATGGCACGTTCAACGTGCTGGAAGCGGCGCGCCACCACGGCGTCGAGCGGCTGGTCTACGCCGCCTCTTCCTCGTGCTATGGGATCCCCGCGATCTATCCCACGCCGGAGACCGCTCCGGCCGATCCGCGCTATCCGTACGCGTTGACCAAGTATCTTGGCGAGCAGCTCGTTCTGCACTGGGCACAGGTCTACGGCCTGACTGCCGTGTCGGTGCGCCTGTTCAACGTCTACGGGCCACGGGCACGCACGAGTGGCACCTATGGAGCCGTGTTCGGGGTTTTTCTCGCCCAGCTCCTTGCGGGCAAGCCCCTCACCGTTGTCGGAGACGGCGAGCAGACGCGGGACTTCGTCTTCGTGACCGACGTGGTCGATGCGCTGCTCGTGGCGGCAGAGCGTGGCAGAGTCGGCCAGATCTACAATGTTGGAAGCGGCACGCCGGTGAGCGTGAACGAGCTCGTCCGGCAGCTCGGCTCACCCCCCACGGTACACGTGTCGAAGCGGCCGGGCGAGCCGGACCGCACCTGGGCCGACGTATCCAGGATCCGCCAGGACCTCGGTTGGGTGCCAAGGGTGAGCTTCGCCGAAGGCGTCCGGACTGTCATGGACAACATCGAGTACTGGCGGGACTCGCCCGTGTGGACCCCTTCCAGCATCACGGAGGCTACCGCCGACTGGTTCAAATATCTCTCTCCGGAGCGTCATGGCAGCCCGGCACGCACGGGTGTGTGACGACACCGACATCACAGGGCTGGAGGATGTACGGCCATCGATGACCGCGTAGATTCGACAATTTTACGGCAGGGGCGAGACCGCCGCGGCGAGCCGCTTCCGGACGGGCGTTCGCGTGCGGCGAAAACGCCGCCGCTGGCACCGGAGCCCGTGCCGATCGAGCCGCCGCGTACTCCCACGCAGCCCATCAGGACACCCTCGGGGGCCGAGGCGCGACCGCAGGACAAGATCGTCACGCTCGAGGAGCTCTCGGCGATCGTAAAGCGTCTACGCCGGAGCCGCAAGTCCGTGGTTCACGCCCACGGCACGTTCGATCTGCTGCACCTGGGCCACGTCCGCCATTTTCAGGCGGCGCGTGAGCTGGGCGATGTACTCGTCGTCACGTTGACGGCCGATCGGTTCGTGAACAAGGGACCGGGGCGCCCCGTCTTTAGCGAAGCCGCCCGTGCCGAGATGCTGGCATCACTTGAGTATGTCGACTGGATTGCCATCAACTACGCGCCCGACGCGGTCGATGCAATCAATCGGATTCGCCCGAGCGTGTACGTCAAGGGGCAGGATTACCAGGAGCCCGAAGGCGACGTCACGGGCAAGATCATTTTTGAGCGTCAAGCGGTAGAGGCGCACGGCGGGCGCATTCATTTCACCAACGAGGTGACCTTCAGCTCGACGGAGCTGCTCAACCGGCACTTCAACGTCTACGAACCGCACGTGCGCGACCATCTGCGGGCGCTGCGCACCGACGGTGCGATGGCCGAGATGCTCGACCTGATCGAGAAGGTCCGCGACTACAGCGTCGTGCTCGTTGGCGACGCGATTATCGATGAGTACGAGTATGTCCTGCCGATGGGCAAGCCGCCCAAGGAGAGCATCATCGCGGCGCGCTACCGTGACCGCGAGATCTTCGCCGGCGGCGTGTTCGCAGCGGCGAACCACGTGGCGTCGATCTGCGCGCAGGTTGACATCATCACGTGCCTCGGCGCCGCGGAGAGCTACGAAGAGTTCATCCGGCAGAATTTGCGTCCCAACGTCCGCCTGCATGCGGTCTACCGGCCGAGCGCCTCGACCACGGTGAAGCGACGGTTCGTCGATCCGTCGAGTATGCGCAAACTGTTCGAAGTATACGTCATGGACGACGAACCGCTGATGAGGGACATTCAACAGGAGCTCGACGGCATGATCGGGCGCGTGGCGTCGCAGGCGGACGTCACGATTGTCACGGACTTTGAGCACGGACTGCTTGCGCCCTCGTCAATCGACACGTTGACGAAGAGCGCGCGGTTCCTCGCGGTGAACACGCAGAGCAACAGCGCCAACTGGGGGTACAATCTCATCACGAAATACCCACGGGCGGACTACGTGTGCATCGACGACCCGGAGGCGCGTCTCGCGGCCAGGGATCGGATTTCCAAGATCGGCGACGTCGCCCACGCGATCGAAAAGCAGATCGACTGCGCCAAAACTATCATTACCCATGGCCGGTACGGCTGCGTCACGCTTGAGCGGGGTGACATCGTGCATACGATTCCGGCCCTTGCCGGGAGGGTCATCGACACTCTCGGCGCGGGCGATGCCTTCCTCTCCGTCACGGCGCCGCTGGTGGCCGCGGGCGGCATGCTCAAACAGGTCGGGTTTATCGGCAACGTCGTCGGCGCCCTCAAGGTGGAAATCGTCGGCCATCGCCAGACGGTCGAGAAGCCCGCGCTGATCAAGGCCATCACCGCGCTGCTGAAGTGAGGCGACGGTGCATCGTACGCGAGCCGTGGCATGATGCCAAAGCTGTTTAAACGCGTGCTGGTGACCGGTGGGGCCGGCTATGTCGGATCCGACCTCGTGCCGAAGCTGCTCGCCGCCGGCTACGAGGTCAGCGTGCTCGATCTCTATCTCTATGGCGAGGACGTCTTTGCCGAGTATCGCGGCGCCCCACGCCTGCGGGAAATCAAGGGAGATCTTCGGAATCCCATCGCCGTCAGGCGGGCGCTCGAAGGGTGCGATGCGGTCATTCATCTCGCCTGCATCTCCAACGACCCGTCTTTCGATCTCGATCCGGAGCTCGGGCGTTCGATCAACTACGACTCTTTCCCTCCCCTGGTGCGCGCGGCAAAAGCCGCGGGCGCGCGCCGATTCGTGTACGCATCTTCCTCCTCAGTTTACGGCGTCAAGGAAGAGGCCGAGGTCACCGAGGATCTGCCGCTGCAACCTCTTACCGACTATTCGAAATATAAGGCGCTGTGTGAGGAGGCGCTCGATCGCGAGCGCGAGCCGGGCTTCGTCACCGTGACCGTTCGGCCCGCGACGGTGTGCGGCTACGCGCCGCGCCTGAGGCTCGACCTCACGGTCAACCTCCTGACCAGCCAGGCGATCAACAACGGCCGTATCACGGTGTTTGGCGGCGAGCAGCTGCGTCCGAACATCCACATTGGTGATATGACCGACCTGTATCTGCTGCTGCTGGAGACACCGGACGACGTGGTCGACGGCAAGGTGTGGAATGCCGGCTATCACAATCTGAAGGTGCACGAGATTGCCGAGAGGGTGCGGGCGCAGGTCGGGCCGCAAGTAGACATTATCGTGACGGCAACGAACGATCACCGCTCCTACCACATTTCCTCGGCGCGCATCGAGCGGGACCTTGGCTTTCATCCGCGCCGTTCGGTCGATGACGCGATCGGGGATTTGCGGACAGCCTTCGACGCGGGCAAAGTGCCGGACGCCCTGATCGACGATCGTTATTACAATATCAAGAGGATGCAAAGACTCGGGCTGCGATGAGTCTGACTGTCCCGATCCGGTCTGTGACCCAGGCCTCGCCCTCGTCCGGCGCAGAGTCCGCAGGGACCGGGCGGCGTTCGACGCCGCCGGCCGCGATCAATCTGCTGCTGCCCGTCTGGGGCGATCGGTTTGTGCGTCAGTTCCTCGATTTCGGTCTCCCGACCCTGCTTGCGCCAGGTAACCTGCCAGCGCTCGTCAGCATGCTGCCTTGTGAGTTCGTCATCATGACGACCGAGGATGACGAGGCCCTCATTCGCCTTCATCCAACCGTTCGCGCGCTGTCGAGGGTTTGTCCCACGGGGATTCGGCTGATCGACCATCTCATCGCTGGCAGGAATCATTCGACAACGTTGACGCTGGCCTATACCGAGGCGATCCGTAGTACTGGATCGGCTGCGATTGATACCTGCTTTCTCTTTCTGCTTTCCGATTACATCGTGGCGGATGGTTCGCTCGCTCATGTGATGGCGCGCATGATGAACGGGGCAAGTGGGGTGGTAGCCGGTAATTTCCAGGTGGCCGCTGAGAGCGCCTTGCCATGGCTGCAGGAACAGGTCAACAGGTCGACGCCCGCGGTCCCCTTGTCTCCCCGTGAACTGATGCGTTGGGGATTCGTCCACTTGCACCCGGCCGCCGTCGCCAACACGGTCAATTTCCCGCTCAATCACAACCGCCACACGAACCGCCTGTTCTGGCGCGTCGACGGCCAGACGCTAATCGGCCGTTTCTATCTGATGCACCCGATCGCGGTGCGTCCGGAGACGACGGACTTCACCATCGGATCGTCTTGTGACTATTCCTTCATCCCGGAAATGTGTCCCAGCGGGAATGTCGATGTCATCACCGATTCAGACGAATTTCTTGTCGTCGAGATGCAGCCACGCGAACACGAGGCAGCATTCTTGCGCCCCGGTCCCTTGCGGCCGCACCCGTTGGCCAAGACGCTGTCCGAGTGGACCACGCAGCAGCACCGGCAGAACGTCCGCCATTCGATTGTCTTTCACGCCGGCGATGTTCCCGAGGCACTGGGCGTCACGATTGCAGCGGCGGATCGCTTCATCGACGAAGTCGAACGGTTGATGCGGCGAAAGCCACAGCCGCATCGGGGCCATCCGTACTGGCTCGGCGCGCTAGCCGCGTACCACGAAGCCATCGGTCGGAGACTGAGACTGCACGACCAGTGGGTGGCGCTCGGTCTGCCGGAGAGCTACCTGACGAGGTTCGAGCACCCGTTCGGCAAGTGGCTGCTGGAGACCATCCTCTACGTCGCCCTGGGGCGGCCACCGCTCATGCGCCCCTGGCATCCGCGCTGGGTTGACTACGCGCTCATCCTGGATCACCTGGCAGAGCCTCTGCGTGACCCGCAGCAGCGCCTGCTCATGATCTCTGAACGACCGACGCCGTTTACCGTTTCGTTGGCCGACGGCGACGAGCAAGTCGTTAGCTTGTCCAGGAGCCCATTCCTGGAGAGCCGGCCGGAGATCTATGAGCCGCTGGTCCACTCCTTCGATCTGTGCTTGATGGAGCTCACCGAGGGACAGCTCGCGCAGGGTGATGAGCTTATAGACCGGGTCGTGCCGCTCATGAAGCCCAACGGACAGATCCTGGTGGTGGTGTACAATAAGAGGATAGAGGACGGGGCCGGCTTCGCGACGTCGATCGGCTTTCATGCGACCCGGCTCATGCGAGCGGGGGCGACGCTCGATGAGGTACGCGTCGTTCCTGCGAGCCGGTTCAGGTGGCGGGTGCGGCTCGCCATTAGCCGCGTCGCCTACATCGCGTACCACCGGCCGCGGGTCGGTCTACCACTCATGGCACTAACCAGCGGCTTCCTCGGAGTCTGCAGCTTGCTGGCCAACGCTGTCGCGCGCGGCAGGAGTATCCCCGCATTGTGCCCCGATAGGCTAGCGACGAGCTTCCATATGGTGCTGAATGTCGATGCCCGCGGTCAGGACGCCCACCGCTACTCGGCGAGACCCATCGTGCGCCAGTTCCGGCGCAGGCGCCTGGGTATTGTCGACGGTTCAGTACGCGAGAACGTCCTGGCCCGCCGCCTGGACACTGCACCGATCTTGCGAGGGACTCAACGTTCGGGAGAAGAGCAGGCCTCGGGCGGGAAGAACGACGGCGGAGCGGATCTACGCCATTCGGCCCCTCTGGCGATAGCGGGAGACATCTCCGTGAATGCCCAAAAAGATACCACGCGGGAACCGCAATATCAGCGCCTCATCGATCTGAGAGATGAGGTTGGCCTCACCTCCCTGGGCCTGATGACCAACCAGGTGTGGCATGACGACCCGCGGCGATTGGGCTTTGTGCTTTCGCGTTATAAGTTCGTTGCCAAGATGCTCAGCGGGCGCCGCGACGTTGGGGAAGTCGGCTGCGGCGATGCCTTCGGAACGCCCGTCGTCTTGCAGGAGGTTGATAGCGTCACCGTCTACGACTTCGATCCTGTGTTCATCGCTGATATTCGTCAGCGCTTCTCCGAGCGCTGGCCGATTGTAGCGTGCCTGCACGACATCGTGGCCGGCCCGTTGCCGAAGCAACACGACGGTCTCTACAGCCTCGACGTCCTCGAGCACATCGCTCGCCACGACGAAGATGCCTATCTCACACACCTGCGCCGCTCCCTCACCGATGATGGGGTCCTCATTATCGGCTCACCGTCGCTCGAATCGCGATCCTATGCCTCGCCACAGAGCAAGGCCGGGCATGTCAACTGCAAGAGCGGCGCCGAGCTCAAGGTGTTCCTCGGACGATACTTCAAGAATGTCTTCCTGTTCTCGATGAACGACGAGGTCGTGCACACGGGCTTTTATCCGATGGCGCACTATCTGCTCGCCGTGTGCTCAGGAAAGAAGTAGAAGCCTGTCGCCCTGAGCGGGAACGATATGCGGATCGGGATCGACTTCGATAACACCATCGTGCGATACGACGAGGTGTTTGCCGATCTGGCTTGCCGGTCAGGTCTCGTCGACGCCTCGTTCCGCGGCGGAAAGCAGGCGCTACGCGACACGTTGCGTGCGCGCGAGGGCGGGGAGGAGGCCTGGCAGCTTCTGCAGGGCCGGGTCTACGGCGCCGGCATGACCGGGGCCAGGCTCATCGACGGTGTCGACGCGTTCCTGCGACGTTGCCAGAGCACCGGTCAGCGCGTATTCATCATCAGCCACAAGACGGAATACGGCCATGGTGATCCGGAGCGCATCAATCTCCGGCAGGCCGCGTTGGCCTGGATGGCGTCACAGGGGTTCTTCAGCCATACGGGATTTGGCCTGACGCGTGAAAGCGTCTTCTTCGAAGCGACCCGCGAGGAGAAACTCACCCGCATCGCGGCTCTGCACTGCGACGTGTTTATCGACGATCTGGACGAAGTACTCTCAGCGCCGACTTTTCCGGCCGGCGTTCGACGCATCCTCTTCGCGCAGACGCGAAACGGCGATGACGCGGACTTGGTGCACTGCCGGACCTGGGCGGAGATCCACGAGGCGGTCTTCCATGGCAGAGGTTGACAGCGGCATCGGCGCGGTGACGGAGATCGCATGCACCCTGCTCAGCGCTCCGGTCGAGCGCGTCGAGCGAGTGGCCAGCAACGGACGCAACAGCCGCATCTACCGTGTTGACAGCAACGGCAGCCGCTTCGCGCTGAAACAATACCTCGCCCGACCGGACGATACCCGGGATCGCCTGCGGTGTGAGGCCGCGGCGCTGCGTCTGATGGCGCGCAACGGCGTGATGAACGTGCCGCGCGTGGCCGCCGTCGATGCACAGAGCCGTTCGGCGCTGCTCACCTGGATCGACGGATCGCCAGTGAAGACCGTGAACGAAACGGACATCTCGGCCGCCAATGAATTTCTCATGGCGCTCCACGCCTTGCGGCATGCCCCGGAGGCACAGGATCTGCCCCTTGCCGCGGAGGCGTGCCTTTCTGGAGCCGAAATCGAGCGCCAGATTCGCGCCCGCCGCGAGCGGCTCGCTGCGGTATGCGCGGAAGAGCACGATCTTACGACCTTCCTGGATTCCGCGTTCTCACCCCTCCTTGAGCGCGCGCTCGCGCGCGCTCAGGCGGAGATGACGACGGCGGGCCTCGATTTCGCCACCCCGCTGCCGCGCGTATTGCAAAGCCTCGTGCCGGCCGATTTTGGCTTCCACAATTCTTTGCGCCGGCCGGACGGAACGCTCGCCTTTCTTGACTTCGACTATTTCGGCTGGGATGATCCGGTGAAGCTTACCGCGGATTTCCTGCTGCACCCGGGTATGGTGCTCCGCGCGGCCGAGTGGCGCCGCTTCGAAACCGCGGCTCGGATGCGTTACGGTGACGATCCCGCCTTCGGCGCGCGACTCGACGCCTTCCTCCCGCTGTTCGGGTTGCGATGGGTGCTCATCCTGCTCAACGAGTTCCTGCCGGAACGCTGGCAGCGGCGGGTCAGCGCGGGCATCGCCCTCGACTGGGGCGAAGCGAAACGGCGCCAGCTCGTTCGGGCGCGCGCCTTCCTCATCCGCATAGCTGATGCTGTGGACGGGACGGCCGGGGGCATGTCGGCCGTGGTCGACGGGCGTGAGGTCTTGGCAGGGCCTCCGCTCGACGAACGGTCGAAGTACCTCCGCCGTCTGATCGTGCGGGGGCTCGCCGGCGGCGAGCGCGGACATATCGGGTCGTCCATGTCGCTCGTCGAAATCCTGCGTGTGCTCTACGACGACGTGCTACGGTACCGTCCCGCGGAGCCGCGCTGGTCGGAGCGCGACCGCATGATTCTGAGTAAGGGACACGGCTGTCTCGCGCTGTACGCCATGCTTGCCGACAAGGGGTACTTCCCGGCCGAGACGCTCGACACATTTTGCCGGCGCGACTCCATCCTGGGCGGGCACCCCGAGGCCGGCAAAGTCCCCGGTGTCGAAGCGTCGACGGGGTCTTTAGGCCACGGCCTATCATTCGGCGTGGGCATGGCGCTCGCGGCTCGGATACAGAGGCGCGCAAACCGCGTCTTCGTCGTCATGGGCGACGGTGAGATCAACGAAGGCTCGGTGTGGGAAGCGGCCATGTGCGCCGGCCAGCACCGGCTCGTCAATCTCACCGCTATTATCGATTACAACAAGATCCAGTCGTCCGGCTTTACTCGCGACATCCTGGATCTCGATCCGCTGGTCGATAAGTGGCGCTCCTTCGGGTTCGCCGCGGCGGAGGTGGATGGCCACGACGTCACCGCCCTTAACACCTTGTTCCGCCGTCTGCCGCTCGCCGCGGACCGGCCCACAGCTATTATCTGCCACACCGTGAAGGGCCGTGGCATTGAGTTTGCGGAGAACGACCCCAACTGGCATCACAAAGCCAAGCTCGGGGCCGATGAAATCCGCCGCCTCCAGGCGGCGCTCGCCTGAACCCCGGATCCGCCCATGCGTAACACCTGCCTCAACATGGTCTACGCACTCGCCAAGGAGGACAAACGCGTCGTCTTCATCGGATCCGACCTGAGCCCCGGCCTCCTTTCCGACATGCAGCGCGACATGCCCGAGCGCTACTACATGGAAGGGATCGCCGAGGCGAATCTGATCGGCATGGCGGCCGGCCTCGCGATGGAAGGGTATCTCCCCTATGTCAACACGATCGCGACGTTTATTACTCGCCGCTGCTACGAGCAGGTGGCGATCGATCTGTGCCTGCACAACCTCCCGGTGAGGCTGATCGGCAATGGCGGCGGGCTCGTCTATGCACCACTAGGACCGACCCACCTCGCGATTGAGGATATGGCCATTCTGCGAACGCTCCCCAACATGACGGTGGTCGCGGTCGCCGATGCCGAGGAAATGAAGTCGCTGATGCGCGCTTCGCTCGACTGGGACAGGCCGCTGTATATCCGCCTCGCCAAGGGCGGCGATCCGATCATCAGCCGCAAGGAGAACGGCTTTGCGATCGGCCGCGCGATCACAATGCGGCGGGCCGAGACCTCCAGGCCCGTGGCCTTCATGGCGACAGGGATCATGACGACGCATTGCCTGGCCGCCGCCGACATACTGGCAAAGAGTGATATCGATGCGAGCGTGCTCCACGTCCATACGGTGAAGCCGCTGGATGAGGCCGCGGTGCTGGAG
>JBOGSE010000312.1:0-3672 GCA_050694895.1 bacterium
AGGACGATTCCGTCATCCGCAAGCCGGCGGAGGATCTGACTCGCCGCGAACCGTGGCAGCCGAAGGCGCGCGGCAGCTTCACCCGTTGTGAGTACAGGACGCCTGAGTCGAAGCAGCTCGGCATACGCTGCGGTCGTTCTCATCGCAGGGCCATCAGGGCTCCTGCCACCCGGTTTTGCATCTGCTTCCAGTGCTCCGGGCGATTATAAAGTTCGGCGACGCCTGGATCGAGAAAGCGGATGACCAGGGACTCGTAGTTCTCAAATGGCAGTGCATGGACTCGCTCGATCGCGGGGTCGAGACGACGAACGAGGCCAGAATCTGATGTCACCGCGGTAGGCCATTGGCGGAGAAGCAAGTCGAGATCGAAGACGTCACGTGCTTGGGTCTCAGAGCGTTCGGCAAGCGCCTCGATCTCTTGCTCGATCATGGCGGGGGGAAGGTAGCGGTTGACGGTGGGGGGGCGAAGCGCATACGGTTCCACGATCTCGAGAGCAACCTGATCCAGTTGGTAGCGCGTGTCGGCCGCACGGTGTGAGAACTCGATTCTTGTCCTGATCGGCTCGCTCTGCCCGGCCAATCTGAGGGCAAGCTTCCAGCGCTGAGTTGTCGACGTCTGCTTCGGCTTTGCCACTTCGCTGATCGCAAGTCCCTTCGTGCGAAGGGTCAAAGCGAGCGGCCTCGACACCAGCACGCTATCAACCTTAGGTTCCAGCTTCCATCGAGCGATCCCGATCGCGTCGAAGTCAATGTCCTCCGAGTACCGAGGACTGCCGTAGAAGTACCGAAGACTTGCCCCGCCGTTCACGACGTAGCAGGCCTGGTCCAGGCGGATCTGCAGGACCTCAAGGAGCGCAAGGTGGAAGAACTCGACGGAGTGGATCATGGGAGGCACGAATTAACGAAACAGGAAATCATCGTATAGTGCAACTATCTGTATCGCTAAATCTGGCCCTCCGAATCCCGGCTTGAACGGACTTTGGCGAACTCGCCAAGGGCCGCTTCGGCGAGCAGCGCCGCCGCGTAGTCGTCATACGGCTCTGGCGGAGTCAACAGGCCCCTGGGGATCAGCCGCCGCCACCCCTGCGGCGGGTGCTCGTCAAAGTAGCGGGCCCGCGCGCGCAGCGTGGTCCCCGCTTCATCCACCGCTCGCACCGGCAGAGGCACGATCCCCCGAAGCATCTGCGCCACCTCGCCGGATGCGGTCCGGTTACCAATGACGATGTCGGTGACGCCGTAGCGGCGGTGCCAGGCACGCACCAGGTCCGGCAGTGCCTCCGGGGCGACCACGGCGCGATCGCGCACGCCACCGGCCTCGGCGACGGCGACTCCGCACTTGTCCCGACCGGGATCAATCGCGAGCACGACGCGCCGGGTCTGCGCGATCATGGGCCAACGACAAATGCCACCCAGATCAATGCCACGCTGTCGATCGGCTCGCCGTCGCGGCGGGCGGGAAGAAACCGCCAGTGCCGCGCAGCGTCCAGCGCCGCGGCGTCCAGTTCGGGGCGGCCGGAGGGGACGGCGACTTCGACACCGGCGACGCTCCCGTCGGCGCGGATCAGGAGGCGCAGACGCACCCGGGCCTCGACGGCCTCCAGCCGCGCCGTAGACGAAAGGCCAGGCGCGTCGACGATCATCCGATAGGGCAGCGGATGTCTGGGCGGCGTGAGATGCAGCGGGACCGGCGGCGTCAGGACCGCCGGCGCCGGCGGAGGCACCGGGGGCGCGGTCGCGGCAGCGGGCGGCGGTGACTCTGGAGCGGGTGCCTGGGATGGACTCTGCTGACCGACCTGCGGACCATTCCCGCCTGTGAGCGCCGCAGAAGGTGACGCAATGCCGGGATCAGACCCCTGCGTGCGCGCCGGCGGCGCCGAAGCCGGTCCTGGCAGAGGTGCATCGACGGACGTGCGAGATTCTACAGGCCCGGCTTGGCTCTGGTCTAGCGGTTCGAGGGGCCCGGCCGCCGCTGGTCGGCGTGGCTGTGAACGCAACGGCGCGCGCGACTTCGCCACTGATGGCCCATCGGTACGAGGCCGTATCGCAGGGGCCGGCGTGCTAGTTGCGGTTGTGATCCCGCTCTCATCCAGGTCAGACGGCGCCCGCGGTCCGCCGCCGATCGCGGCGGGCGCCGGATCGTTCTGTCCCGGCGCGGCATCGTGAGCGGACCACCCGCCGATCATCAAGGCGATAACGACCACGAGGGTGAGGAGTGCCGCGCCGTGCCGCATCACGCGGTCTGTCTGCGGGAGGCCGCCGGCGGATCATCGCGCAGTACGGCGACCATGGACTCTATCGCTGCGAAGCCTCCGAAGAGCGCGACCGCATACAGCGCATCACCCAGCAGCGTGTTGCGGAAGAAGGGTATCGCCGCCACGTACGCCGCCACCAGACCCTCTAGCGTCTTTGGATACAGTGACCCCGCCGCCCAGACAGCGAAGTTGGTGACGATGAAGAACAGGACCGACCCGGCCAGGGTCGCCCCGGCGATTCGAAAGACAGACTTCCGCGGACGCACCCAGAACCCCAGGCAGACAATGAGCGCGAAACACGCGTAGATAACCGGCAAGAGCCGGTGCAGGCCGATGACAAGATCGCTGAGGAACATCGCCGATAGTGGCACGAGGAATGCCAGGCGCCGGTCGGCGAATTGCGCGCCTCCGAAGAGCGCCATCGCCGCGATGGGCGTGAGGTTGGGAGGGTGCGGGATCACTCGTGAGGCCGCCGCGGCGAGAACCACACCGATGAGCACGATCAGCCGGACGCTGAGCATTGCGAGCCCCCTCTCAATGGTTGTGGAGGTCACAGAAGTACCACGCTTCCCGCTGGACGACCTCACCGACCGTGAAGTCCACCTGGTGGTGAAAGAGCGGGCCGTCAAAGACAAACGTGTGGAACTCCCCGTTCTCGCCACACGGGTCGACGGTCGGCGGCAGGTCCCCTAGGAAGCCGTGGTCGATACGTCTCCCCGCGAATACCGGGCTCAGGACCCTGCCGTCCACACAGGTGACCACGGCCTTGAAGCCCAGATCGATGAAGGTCTCTGCCAGCTTCAGGGTGTCCTGATGCCAGATGGGAAAGAGCGGCTGCATGCCGATCCGTGAAAACCAGTCTTCGCGATACTTTCTGATATCGGCAAGAAAGAGGTCGCCAAACGCCACCGCGGTGATCCCCCGACGCCGGTAGATGTCAAACGCTTCTTCCATCCGCGCCTCGTAGTCCCGGTTGGTCGACGACCTCGGAATGTACACCGTGTGGAGCGGGAGTCCGAGCGCGTCCGCCTGCTGCACCGCCAGGGTTCGGCGAACCCCGTGCATGCTCACCCGATCATAATCCTCGGTCACAGTGGTGATGAGGGCCGCGACGTCGGTCCCCTGCCGCCCGTGAAGTTCGACGAGGGTCATGCATGAATCCTTGCCGCCACTCCAGGACAGCAGGACCCTCATGGCGGCTCTCGTGCCTCAGAATCCCCTGGACAATGAGACAAACACCGTGCGCCCCGGTGAGGGAAACCCTCTGACCGCCTCGTAGGCAACGTCAAAGATATTATCAACGCCGATCTGCAGCGTTCCAAGATCCGTCGCCAGCGAATACCTCACACCCACGAGGAGATAGGCCGGCATTGTGACACGGGTCGCAGGGAACGTCGAGAAGTCCAGGTCGGGCCGGGAC
>JBOGSE010000313.1:0-2712 GCA_050694895.1 bacterium
CAGGGGCCCCACACCGACAACTCGTTTTTCACGATCCTGGCGCGCATGGAGGTGCCGGGGCTGGCCGTGCGGTTGCCGAGCGGGGAGTGGCTGGCTCCGCCCGTGATTCCCGGCACGTTCCTGGTCAACCTCGGCAATGTCATGAAGCGGTGGTCGAACGACCGCTTCCTCTCGACCCCGCACGGCGTGCTCAACGATTCGGGGACGGATCGCTACTCGATCGCCTTCTTCTTCAGTCCGAGCCCCGACGCGGTGATCGAATGCCTGCCGAGCTGCGTCGGCCCGGACAATCCCCCGCGTTACCGGCGTGCCGTCTACCGGGACCTCGTCCTGGCCTTCTACAACGCCAACTACTTCCACCGCCAGGGCTACACCGGCGCCCGACCCACCCCGGCCTGAGCCGGCCACGCGCGGACGACCTGTCGAGGGCAGGCTTGCCGATGGTCAATGTGGATCGAACGGATTTACGATGTCCGCACCGAGCCCGCTGACGTCCGGCACGATGTGCGTGGCGAGGACGAGTCCATGGACCTTGGCCGTCGCGACGAGCAGCCCGTCGGTGGCGGGGTTTAGCGGGTCGCGCTCATGCGGCCCCGTCGGTGTGTGAGCAACGCGCTGCCCGATGGGTCGGGTGGGCTACTCCCGTGGGGCGCTCCGTGCTTAACCGCCGCTTTGATGATCGCCGGACTGGGGAGGGAAGAGCTCCAGCAACTCTTCTGCGCGATCCTCATAGAACTTCACCAAGGCGCGCCAATCAATAGGTCTCACCATGTAGGCGTTCAAAAATTCCGCAACGTTCCGCAGATTCCGGACCCGCGCAAATTTGTCCGCGATAGCCCACTCGTCGAGCCCAAGCAGCTTCTGCTTGGCGAGTGGAATGAGGTCAGTCAGGCGGTACGGAGTCTCGTGGAGAATGACGTATAGGTCTAGGTAATCCTTCGCCTCGTCGCGAGTGACGATGGCTACCTTGTTCACCGCGATCGATAGCAGCGCGTCGACCAGGACGTGATCGAAGCGCTGCGGGGGCGCAGGATAGGGTTCCGGATCGTTGGCAAAGTCGAGCTTTACCAGGCGATGCTCAGCGACCAGGTCTCCAGAGAGGAAGAACTGCGACAGACCCGGTCGTCGCTCGATCCGCTCGATGATGAGCCCCGTTGAGGCGACCGCTCGTGATACGCGGGACTCGGCCTCGGTGAGGACGCTCTCGGAACGCGTGAAGAAGTCGAGATCGTCGGAGTAACGGTGAAGCAGATAGAAGGCAGCCAGCGCGGTGCCGCCCGACAGATAGAAGGGTTCTGACGCGTTCGTATCCTGGAAGAACGCCTCAAGGGAGGTCTTGTCAATAGGTGTGTAAAGAAAATCAGGCGGCGGCCTTCTCCTTGTCCCGCTTCGCTCGCGCTCCATTGACGTACTCGACGCCCTCGGCTACCTCCGGCAGCAGTTCGGGCGCATCGAGGCGGCGGAAGCTCTGCTCGGCGACGAGCAGCGTCTTCCAGATCACGGCCGTCGCGTTCTCCACCTTCTTGAACCGCTTCGCGGCCGAGGTCCGCAAGCGCACCGCGGCGAAGGGTGACTCGACCACGTTCGTCGTCCGCAGGAGCTTCCAGTGCTCCGTCGGGAACGTGTAGAAGGTCACCAGTCGCTCCCAGTCCTCCGCGAGGCGGAGGCCCGCGCCGGGCACGCCCTTCCTCGTGGCCCACGCTTGGAACGCGCTCTGCTGCCGTTCGGCCTCCTCCCGCGTCTCGGCGTACGGGATCTTGGTGAGCAGCGCGCGCCCTTCGCCCTGCAGCTTCTGGGGCAGCGTGTCGAGCACGTTCACGATCCGGTGATTCCAACAGCGCTGCTCCTCGGCCGCCGGGAACACGGTCGCCACCGCGCCCCAGATCCCCAGGTGGCCGTCGGCGATGACCAGCCGCGGCGCCCGCAGCCCGCGGGCCTTGAGGTCCCGCAGCAGCGTCGCCCAGCTCTCCGTCGACTCCCGATACCCGCTCTCCACCGCGAGCACGACCTTGCGCCCATCGCGCAGCGCGGCGATCAGCACCAACATCGCCGCCTTGTCCTTCTCCAGCCCCGCCTTGACGTAGATGCCGTCCGCCCAGACGTACACGGGCTCCACGTCGTCCAGCCGGCGGCGCTTCCACGTGTCGTACTCCGTCTGCCAGCCGGCCTTCAGTCGCGCGATCGACGCCGCCGACAGCGGCGCGCCCGTCCCCAGCAACCCCCGCAAGGCCAGATCAAAGTCGCCGTGGGCCAAGCCGTGCAAGTACAGCTCCGGCAGCAGTCGGCCCACTTCTTCGGTCCGCCGCTTGAACAGCGGCAGCAGCCGACTCTCGAAGCGCGCCTCCAGCCCGCGCACGCGCGGCCGCCGCACCGTGATCGTCCCGCTCATCAGGCCCAGGCGCCGCGGCTTGCCCCACCCGTTGCGGTAGCCCGGGGCCGCGTCGACGCCCTCCCGCCGTTCATACCGCCGTCGGCCCAATGCCTCTTCCACTTCCTCCTCCAGCAGGTGCTGCAGCCACCGCTGGATGCTCTCCCGCGCGTACGTCTCCAGCGCCTCCCATCCGGGCCTTGACGCCCCGACCTCGATGATGCTCTGCTCCTTCATGGGCGGTGTCTCCTTCGGCGGGCGTTCGCAGCGCCCGCGGTTCGGGTTGTTGGTCCCCGAAGGCTACACCGCCTGTCCTTCGTTTACACACCTCCTGAGGCTACCTC